>NZ_JBPDVF010000002.1:0-226902 GCF_051851515.1 Lonepinella sp. BR2271
CCGCTTCGATCACTTTCTCTTTTTCTTCTGGCGTTAAGTTTGCCGGATCTTTCACCGGTGTCGCGTCTGGATCGACAGGTGTTGTGTAGTCTGTGATCGACGCTTTGCTCACGGCTGTCGTGGCTGGAATTTTGTCAGTTGAGCCATCTGGATAGGTTACTGTTACTGTACCGTCAGTACCCACTTCGACTTTTGTACCTTCTGGGAAATCTGGGTTCGCTTTTTTAACAGCTTCTTCTACCGCAGTTTTTTCGTCTGGCGTTAAGTTTGCCGGATCTTTCACTGGTGTTGTTTCTGGATCTTTCGGCTCAGTGTAGTCTGTGATTGGCGCTTTGTCGGCTGCTTTCTCAGGCGCAATGGTATCCGTTGAACCATCTGGGTAAGTCACGGTGACTTCACCATTATCCGCAACGGTTACTGTTGTGCCTTCTGGGAAATCTGGGTTCGCTTTTTTAACTGCTTCTTCTACCGCTTTTTTCTCTTCTGGCGTTAAGTTTGCCGGATCTTTCACCGCAATGACTTCTGGCGGGTTCGGTTCTGTTTTTTCAGCAGTCGTCCCTGCCCCTGACCCATTTGGTGAGCTTGGGTTAGTTGATGAAGAAGAACCACTGCTACTACCACTGCTGGCTGCAATGGCAATGCCCGCAATGGCGGCCACGCCGGCGGCAATCCAGCCCCAATGTGGTAAATAACCGGCAACAATCGCCTCACCACCTAAGACTTCGGTGGCCAGCATGCTGTCATTTAGTGCAGCAATGGCGCTGGCGGATTCGCTGTTGGCGGGGATATAGGCGTAATATTGTCCGTTTTCGGCCAAGCCTTGAATTAAAGCCGGATCATTATAATAATCCGCGATAATTAAATCTTCATCTTGTGAATTTTGGAAAGTGATGTGTAAATCATCACCTACGCGTTTGGTCACAATTTGTTGTGGTGCCACGCCGGTATCTTGGTCAAGCAATTCATAAACGGCATTGCCACCAACATGTTGAATTTTCACCGCTTGATTGGCCACGTTTTTGGCCACTTCAACGGTCTGAGTATTACCTTGGGTTTTAACTTTAAGTAAAACGCTCATAAACATCTCCTGAATTTATTTGTTCATAAAGTAAAAGTGAGTAAAAAGGATTTCTTCAAGCATAATATTGATTGAAAAAAGGGAATAAAAAACGATCTTCGCCTAACAGGGAAGATTGTCGGCATATTTTCTGGCATAGAAAAAAGGTGAAATTTTTTGACAGACAAACCGAAAGCGTACTTGCCAATAAAGGAAGTGCCAGAAGTTGTGCTTGCTTGCTTGCTTGCTTGCTTGCTTGCTTGCTTGCTTGCTTGCTTGCTTGCTTGCTTGCTTAGAGTTTGCGTTCCGATCATAAAATGTGTCAAATGTTTTTCAGTTAAATTTTGCTAAAAAAAGAGTTAAACATCCGACCATTGTATACATATTCTCCAATTTCTCAAACTAATTTTTAACATTTCGTTTACTAAATGGTTAAATTTTAGACAATATAGAGGAGGGCAAGTTGTGTTCATTCAACACACAAAAAACGTGGTTTTTGTTAGGTTAATGCAAGTACTGTTCTATATGTGGCAGTTTAAAAGGGGGATGGGGCATAATGTCTATTAATGTGATTTGATTATCTTGTTTGATGTAATGAACCACAAATTCACTGACCCAATCGCCTTGGCTTGATTGGCGATAATAAGGAATACCGATATGGTAATGCCATAGATTATGTTGCTTGGCATAGCGGATTTTAGCTTTACGGTTTGGATCTGTGCTTGGCACTTGATCTGATGATTTATTGCGTCCTTGTAAGCCTGTGAAACCGTGTTGTTCTACATGTTTGGCAAAATCAAAGACTTTCTCACGATCTGTACGAATAAAATCTCTTAGCTTTTGTGAAAATGATGGGGCGAATGTTACGTTCATACGCTTTTTAACCATTCATCAAAAGATTCAAAATTTTCTAAAGCAGATGGTGGTACAGGTACGGCATTTTTGGCCGACGCCACTGCTTTTTTCATCCGTTCTAAATCGTAGTTAAAATCACCGTTAGCGTAGCTTGGTTGAGCAAGCACGGTCACAAAATTTTGTTGTTTATCCACAATGCTGAGCGGTTCGCCTTGTTTAATGGCATGTTGTACATTGCTCGGTAAGGTGGCGATATCTAGGTAAATCATGGCATTTCCTCTTATGTTGGTCATATTATGGACATTCTGTCAATTTTTTTAGGTTAATGCAAGTATCGTTCTCCTAATAGCACGTTCATTTAAACGCACCGCTTAACCATTGTTCAAAACTCGCTACATCCTGCAAAGCATGAGTTGGCATAATGGCTGATTTGGCATTGAGTGCGTGGTTCATGCTGTTGATGTCGTAATCAATCTGTGTTTCTTGTTGATTGATTGGTTTGCCATTTTGCAAAAAGCAGATATTTTCGCCGTGGGCAATAGCGTTTTGTACCTTGCTAGGTAAGGTGGCGATATCTAGATAAATCATGGCATTTCTCCTTATATTGGTCATATTATGGACATTCTGTCAATTTTTAGCGATTAAGTCAAGCGGATACTGGTTTTATTTACAAGAAAAATATTCAACCCACAAAAAACCGCGATTTTTCACCGCGGTTTTGGGGAGTTTGGCGGAAAGCCGATTTTATCGTTATTCCGTTTGCTGTTTCATAAAATCTTCGTTGATTTCAATTTTGGCTTTGGCGCGTAAGGATTTGAGTAAATTCACCTGTCCATCCGTGGCTTTATTACGCGCCACTTGCAGATCAAACTGACGGCGCACGGCCTCCTCAATTTGGGCATTTTCAATGTTATCTAACGCCACAATTACCACGTCACCGCTGTTGGTTTTGGCGGCTTGATAGGCTTTTTTACCGGCGTCGGCTTTCATGGCAAAAATCACGTCATTTAAGGCGGGATCTTTATTTTCCGCATAGACCCATGTTTCTTGCTCACCAAATTTCACGTTATCCGGCAAGGTGCCGTTCTCATTTAAGGCTTTCACGGCATGTTCAGCTTGGGCTAACACCGCTTGCTCCGCTTTTTGGCGTGTTAAGAAAGTGCTAATTTCCGCTTTGGCCTCGTCCAAGGTTTTGGTGCCTTGAGCTTTGTGGTCAAGCACGCGTACCACGATAGAATGTTGGTCGCCCACGTTCATGGGTTCAGAGTTCATGTTGCCTTGTGAAATTTCACCATCAAAAATCGCGCTGATCACCACAGGGAAATTCAATGCTTTGGGTAGCGCATTGCGTGGGAAATAATCGGTTTCTTGAATGTCTGCGCCAATCACGGCAGCCGCGGATTTCAATGAGCCTTGATCTTCAAAGGCTTTTTCCGCCACTTTTTTCTCTAGGGTATAGAATTGGGTGTTTAATAACTCTTGGCGTACTTGCGCGACCACTTTGTCTTTCACTTGTTCCAATGGCAACACCGTCGCAGCTTTGCGATCTTCGACTTTTACAATATGATAATTGCCGTCTACGTTAATCGGCGTGCTGTATTTACCTACGTCGACAAGGGTGGCGGCATCTTCAAATGCTTTTGGTAAATCGCCATTATTTAACCAACCTAAATCCCCGCCTTTTTCGCCGGTTAATTTATCGGTGGATTTGGCTTTCGCCAAGGTGGCAAAATCTTCGCCCTGTTGTAAGGCCTCATAGGCATCTAAGGCATCTTTTTCGTTGGCAAATTGGATATGTGCCAAATGTTGTTGCGCTTGGGTACTGAATTGATCTTTATTGTCTTGATAATATTGTTGAATTTCCGTATCCGTCACGCTAACACTTTTTTCTATGGTGGCTTTGGTTAAATCCACATATTGCACTTTGACCAATTCTGGCACAATAAAGGCGGATTTGTTGGCGTTGTAATAATCGGCCACTTCTTGTTCAGTCACCGTTTGTTTATTAAGTTCGTCCGCTAAAGATAAGTGAGCTAAACGCACTTGACGTTGTTGGAAAAATAATTGGGCAAAGTCTGCTTGGGTTTTAGGTAATAAAAATTCCGTTTCCGCCAAGCCACTTTGTAATTGTTCTAAACGCAAGGCTTCACGCAAATATTGGGCGTACATATCCGCCGTCATGCCGTTATTTCGCAATACTTGCTGATAGGCGTCATTGCTGAATTTGCCGTCAATTTGGAACATGGGGGTTTGGACGATTTCCTGTTTAATGCGGTCGTCACTGACGGTTAAATGTAAATCCGCCACATATTGACTTAATAATTGCTGATCAATTAAACGATTTAACACGTTGGTGCGTAAACCTTGGTTAAATTCTGGGGTGTCGGCCACCGCGGCGAATTCCGCGCCCAATTGATTACTCATGCGTTGATATTCATCATTATATTGCTGTTGGAACTGCTGTTGTGATACTTCTTCACCGTTTACTTTGACGGCGGAAGTGTCGGCGGTGGCACCGAGATAGCCATACATACCGGTAATCACAAATGACACGGCGATAAGCGCCATAATGGCTTTTGCCATACCACTGTTTGAGGCGTGGTGCATTTTTTCCATGAACATGGGCATTAATCCTATTGTTATCTAAAGTTATCTAAAAATATGATGAATTATAAACGAAACGGCGCGGAAAAAAAACGCCTAGAAAACACCGCACTTTACCCAAAGCGCGGTGTTTTCCGCGACAGATTAATTCACCGTTGGCGCAATTTTATTGGTGTTTCGGCTACGTGGCACCTTGACAACATTCACTGGCGACAGTTTAACCATTTCCACGCCCGCGGGTGGGTTTTGTAAGGCAATGGTTAACACTTCATCAATATTTTCCACCGCATGAATGGTCAAGCTGTCTTTTGCGTTGCTTGGAATTTCTTCCAAATCTTTCACGTTATCTTTCGGGATAATCACGGTTTTAATCCCACCACGGTGGGCCGCCAGTAATTTTTCTTTTAAGCCACCAATCGGCAAGACTTTGCCTCGCAAGCTGATTTCACCGGTCATGGCCACATCTGCGCGGACAGGGTTGCCGGTTAAGCAAGACACCAAGGCAGTACACATGGCAATGCCGGCGCTCGGGCCATCTTTCGGGGTGGCGCCGTCGGGGACGTGAATGTGCATATCGCGTTTTTCGTGGAAATCATTGGCAATGCCTAATTTTTCCGAACGCGAACGCACCACGGTCATGGCCGCTTGAATACTTTCTTTCATCACATCACCAAGCGAGCCAGTGAAAGTGAGTTTGCCTTTACCTAGCACGGAGGCGGTTTCAATGGTGAGTAAGTCACCGCCCACTTCTGTCCATGCAAGGCCGGTCACTTCGCCCACGCGGTTTTGCGTGTCGGCCAAACCGAAATCAAAGCGTTTGACGCCAAGATAATCATGTAAATTATCGGCGTTCACCGTCATGGATTTCAGTTTTTTATCCAGCAATAAATGTTTCACCGCTTTACGGCAAATTTTAGAAATTTCACGTTCCAAGCTACGCACACCGGCTTCACGGGTGTAATAACGGATAATATCTAAAATGGCGCTGTCCTCAATGACTAACTCACCCGCGTTTAAGCCGTTGCGTTCCATTTGTTTGGCGAGCAAATGCCCTTTGGCAATGTTCAGTTTTTCATCTTCGGTATAACCGGATAAACGAATCACTTCCATACGGTCTAACAACGGCGCCGGAATATTCATGGAATTGGAGGTGGCCACAAACATCACATCCGACAAATCATAATCCACTTCTAAATAGTGATCGTTGAATTTGGTGTTTTGTTCGGGATCCAATACTTCCAACAAGGCCGAGGCGGGATCGCCTCGGTTATCCATGGCCATTTTGTCAATTTCATCTAACAAAAACAGCGGATTTTTGACGCCCACTTTGGCCATTTTTTGAATCAATTTGCCCGGTAATGAGCCGATATAGGTTTTGCGGTGGCCGCGAATTTCCGCCTCATCACGTACGCCACCTAAGGCCATACGCACATATTTGCGCCCTGTGGCATTAGCAATAGATTGCCCGAGGGAGGTTTTTCCCACCCCCGGTGGCCCCACTAAACAAAGAATCGGGCCTTTTAATTTGTTCAAGCGCGTTTGTACTGCGAGATATTCTAAAATGCGCTCTTTCACGCGTTCCAAACCGAAATGATCCGCGTCTAACACTTGTTGCGCTTTGGCTAAATCTTTTGTCACTTTGCTGGTTTTATGCCAAGGCACTTGCAACATCCAGTCCACATAAGCGCGAATTACCGTGGCTTCGGCAGACATAGGCGACATCATTTTGAGTTTTTTCAGCTCGGCTTCCACTTTTTCTTTAGCCTCTTTCGGCAGTTTGGCCTCGTCTAATTGTTTGGTCAGCAAGTCAATTTCGCTGTCATCCGCACTTTCATCATCTTTGCCCAATTCTTTGCGAATGGCTTTGATTTGTTCGTTCAGATAATAATTGCGTTGCGTTTTTTCCATTTGCTCTTTGACTTTGGTGCGAATGCGTTTTTCCACTTGCATTAAGTCCGTTTCGCTTTCCATGGCACCAAGCAAATATTCCATCCGTGCTTGAATATTCGGCTGTTCTAACACCGCTTGTTTATGGCGTAAGGCAATGGGTAAATGGGCGGCTAAGGTGTCGGCAAAACGGTCAAATTCGGTAATCGCACTGAGTGCATTGACCATTTCTGGCTGAATTTTTCTATTTTGTTTGGCGAATTGATCAAACTCGCTTAGCATGACATCACGCAATACTTGCATGTCTTTTTCTTCGCCATAGCGCGTTTCGATTGGGTTAATGTAGGCGTAAAAATGCCCTTCGTCGGTAATTTTATTGATTTTGGCCCGTTGTTGTCCTTCAACCAACACTTTCACGGTGCCATCCGGCAGTCTTAATAATTGAATAATATTGACAATGGTGCCGACATCAAATAGATCTTCAATGTTGGGTTCTTCCACTTCCGGCTGTTTTTGTGATACCAATAATAATTGCTTGCCCGATTCCATGGCCAACTCGAGGCTGTGAATGGATTTTTCACGGCCGACAAATAATGGCATAACCATATAGGGGAAAATCACCACATCACGTAATGGAAGGGCGGGAATGCCACGTTGTTTATCCTGTTCTGCTTTCATTTTTTTCTCTTTATTCTTACCATGCGATTAGCGTTAATATAAGGCCGATCCGCCTGAAGTTCAAGGTGGAGAAGAAAAGCGCGGTCAATTTCACCGCACTTTTTGAGATTAAAGGCTACTGATAGACGAGTTTGGGTTTGCTATCGTCATTAATCACGCTTTCATCCACCACGACTTTCGCCAGATTGTCTAAAGACGGCAAATCGTACATGGTGTCTAATAACACCGCCTCCACAATGGTACGCAAGCCCCTTGCGCCAGTTTTGCGTTTTAAGGTTTTTTGCGCAATGGCGGTTAAGGCTTCGGGGGTAAATTCCAAGCCCACATGTTCTAAACTGAATAAGGCTTGATATTGTTTCACTAAGGCATTTTTTGGCTCGGTTAAGATTTGAATTAACGCGGTTTCGTCTAATTCACTTAATGGTGCCACTATCGGCAAACGGCCGACAAATTCGGGGATCATGCCGAATTTAATTAAATCTTCGGTTTCCACTTGTTGAAACAGTTCCGAGACACTTAACTCGTCTTGTTCGCCTTTGACGTCCGCACCAAAACCAATGCCACTGCCCACATGAACCCGTTTTTGCACGATTTTATCTAAGCCCGCAAAGGCGCCGCCACAAATAAACAGGATTTTAGAGGTGTCGACTTTTAACATATCCTGTTGCGGATGTTTGCGTCCGCCTTGCGGAGGCACGGAGGCAACGGTGCCTTCGATCAGTTTTAACAAGGCTTGTTGCACGCCTTCGCCAGACACATCACGGGTAATCGACGGATTTTCTGATTTACGGGTGATTTTATCGATTTCATCAATATAAATAATGCCTTGCTCGGCTTTTTCGGTGTTGTAATCGCAATTTTGTAATAGTTTTTGGATCACATTTTCCACGTCTTCGCCTACATAACCGGCCTCGGTTAAGGTGGTGGCGTCTGCCATGGCAAAAGGCACATTTAACATACGGGCCAAAGTTTGCGCCAACAGGGTTTTACCGCTTCCTGTTGGGCCGATTAATAACACATTACTTTTCGCCAATTCCACTTCATCGGTTTGATGATTGGAGCGTAACCGTTTGTAATGATTATATAATGCCACCGCTAACACTTTTTTGGCGTAATCTTGGCCAATTACATAATCATCTAAGTTAGCACGGATTTCATGTGGGGTGGGTAATTTGGTTTCTTCTGCCTTCTCCGTTTCTTGCGCTGCGTCAGCGGGGGCGCTTTCTTCTTGCAATAAATTGTGGCAAAGTTCTATGCAATCGCCACAAATATAGCCGGAAGTGCCTGCAATGAGTTTGCCGACTTCATCTTGTGCTTTACCACAAAAAGAACAGCAGTTTTCTTTTTCATTTGCCATGTTTACTTTCCAATTCTCTGTTCTTAACGTTTCACTAACACGCTGTCCACGAGACCATACTCTCTCGCTTGCTCCGCCGACATAAAATTATCACGGTCGGTGTCGCGTTCAATTTTTTCCAACGGTTGCCCCGTGTGAAAGGCTAAACGTTCATTTAAGGTATGTTTAATTTTCAAAATTTCTTGCGCATGAATTTGAATATCCGAGGCTTGCCCACGGAAACCGCCTAAGGGTTGGTGAATCATCACCCGCGCATTGGGCAATACCGCGCGCTTACCCGCGGTGCCACCCGCTAATAAAAAGGCGCCCATAGAACAAGCCTGTCCGATACATAAGGTGCGCACATCAGGCTTGATAAATTGCATGGTGTCATAAATTGCCATGCCTGCGGTGACGGAACCACCGGGGCTGTTAATATAGATGTTAATATCTTTATCGGGATTTTCGGATTCTAAAAATAATAATTGAGCCACAATCAAATTGGCCATATTGTCTTCTACTTCACCGCTTAAAAAAATCACACGTTCTTTTAATAAACGTGAGTAAATATCATAAGCACGCTCGCCTCGTGCACTTTGTTCAACCACCATAGGGATAACAGCCATAAGGTTCTCCAAAATATTTCAATACAATAATCTGTCTATTCTACCTGAAAAATGCCTTTAACTAAACTATTTAACAAGATAATAAAACAAAAAGTGCGGTCAATTTTTAGGGAATTTTAAAACTCGCCAGAAATTGACCGCACTTTAAACCCTCACCCCAACCCTCTCCCAAAGGGAGAGGGGGCTGATCGAGGGAAGAATTAAATTTGTCATTAACACAAAAACCATCCCCTCTCCCTCTGGGAGAGGGCTAGGGTGAGGGTAAAATTAAATTCGTCATTAACACAAAAACCGTCCCCTCTCCCTCTGGGAGAGGGCTAGGATGAGGGTAAAATTAAATTCGTCATTAACACAAAACTATCCCCTCTCCCTCTGGGAGAGGGCTAGGGTGAGGGTATTGAGGGTATTGAGGGTAAAATTACGCTTTCGGATTCATAATTTCATCAAAAGATGACACTTTTTCCGTCACTTGAGCTTTCGCTAACACGGCATCTACCGCTTGTTCTTCTAACACCACATTACGCACGTTATTCATTAATTCATTGTTTTTGCTGTAATATTCAACCACTTCCGCAGGTTGTTCATAAGCTGAAGCAATATCCGCAATCATGGCTTTCACACGATCTTCGTCGGCTTTTAACTCGTTTTCTTTGATGACTGCAGAGAATAATAAGCCTACTTGTACACGGCGTTTCGCTTGTTCTTCAAACAATTCACGTGGTAATTGTGCTGCTTGTTGCTCGTTGCCACCGAAACGTTGTGCCGCTTGTTTGCGTAACACTTCAATTTCTTCATCTACCGCTGATACTGGCACATCAATGGCATTTTCAGCAATTAAGCCGTCAATCACTTGTTGTTTCACTTTTGCAACTAAGGCATTTTTCAATTCACGTTGCATGTTTTTCTTAATTTCGGCACGTAAATCGGCGACGGTTTTGGTGTTTGGACCAAACTTCGCCACGAACTCATCCGTTAATTCTGGCAATACTTGAATTTCGACTTTTTTCAAGGTAATCGCAAATTTCGCTGCTTTGCCTTTTAAGTTTTCTGAATGATATTCCACAGGGAACGTCACATCAATATCAAATTGTTCGCCCGCTTTGTGACCGACGATACCCTCTTCAAAACCTGGGATCATACGACCTTGGCCCATGGCTAAAGCGAAATCAGTGGCTTTACCGCCCTCAAATTCTTCGCCGTCGACGGAACCCACAAAATCAATAGTCACACGATCTTCCGCTTTGGCAGCGGCTTTGCTTTCTGCCCAAGTGGCTTGTTGTTTACGTAATACGTTCACCATGTTATCTACATCAGCTTCGGTGATGTCAACAGTGGGTTTTTCAACCTTGATATTTTCTAAGCCTTTTAATGTCACTTCTGGATACACTTCAAAAGTCGCCGTGAACACTAAATCTTGGCCATCTTCAAATTTTTCAATGGCAAAGGTTGGGCGGCCGGCAAGGTTCACTTTTTCTTTGAACATTAAATCAAAGAAATGACGAGGTAATAAATCATTTAACACATCTTGACGAATAGAGGCACCAAAGCGTTTTTCTACGATTTGCGCTGGCACATGACCTTTACGGAAACCGTCTACACGGACATTTTTGGCGGCACGTTTGGTTTCTTCACGTACTGCGTTTTTTACTGTTTCTGCTGGCACCGTGATACTGACACGACGTTCTAAACCTTGCGTTGTTTCAATAGTTGACATTGTTCTTTTCCTTTAAATATGAATGAATACTTAGCCGTTCGCTAAGGCGAATAAAAATAAACTGGCGAATTATAACGAAATCCCCCAAGGTAGTCTAGCGGAAAATTTCTCCGCCCCGCTTGTTATTTCATCTTCGTACTATTATAATAGTGCAACTTTATTTTTGTAAGGATTTCCTCATGACAACACAAAAACAACCGTCCTTGTTAGGCGGTATAATGATTATCGCCGGTGGCACCATTGGTGCGGGCATGCTCGCCAACCCGATTTCCACTGCAGGTGTTTGGTTTACGGGTTCGCTATTAATCTTACTTTACACTTGGTTTTGTATGACTTCATCAGGTTTAATGTTATTAGAAGCCAATTTACACTACCCGACGGGATCGAGTTTTAATACCATTGTCAAAGACTTACTCGGCAATGGTTGGAACGTCCTCAATGGCTTATCCCTTGCCTTTGTCATGTACATTTTAACCTATGCCTACATTACCTCAGGCGGTGGTATTACCGAAGGCTTTATTAATCAGCTGTTAAGCAACGAACAAAGTGCGGTGGAAATTGGACGAACTTCGGGATCGTTAATCTTTGCTGTGGTATTAGCTTTGTTCGTCTGGTTCTCCACCAAAGCCGTGGATCGCTTTAGTACGGTATTAATCGCAGGTATGGCGATTGCGTTTTTCCTGTCTGTCGCCAGTTTAATTTCCTCCGCCAAAGCTGAAATTCTATTGGATCAACTTGCCCCAGCAGATACCGCTTATTTACCTTACGCTATGGTGGCGTTGCCTGTGTGTTTAGTGTCCTTTGGTTTTCATCAAAATGTACCTAGCCTTGTGAAATACTATGATCGCAACGCAGCTAAAGTGGTAAAATCCGTGGTGTTAGGCACCGCAACAGCGTTAGTGATTTATGTGTTGTGGCAATATGCGGTGCAAGGCAATTTACCTCGCAATGAATTTGCCCCTGTGATTGCAAAAGGTGGCGACATTGCAGCGTTACTCGATGCGTTACATCAATATATGCAAACCGATTACATTGCTCTCGCTCTGCGTTTCTTCGCTTATATGGCGATTGCCAGCTCCTTTTTGGGCGTGACCTTAGGCTTATTTGATTATATCGCTGACTTGTTTAAATTTGACGACAGCGGATTAGGGCGTGCCAAAACGGCATTAGTAGTGTTCCTACCGCCATTATTATTAAGCCTCCAATTCCCTTATGGTTTTGTGATCGCTATCGGTTATGCGGGTTTAGCCGCCACCGTATGGGCAGGGATTGTGCCAGCCTTATTAGCGAAAGCCAGCCGTAAACGATTTGGTCAAAGTAAATACACCGCATTCGGTGGTAACTTTATGATTTACTTTATTTTCCTATTTGCGATTTTAAATATCGTGGCTCAACTCGGTATGCAATTTGGCTGGATTGCGGATTTTAAAGGCTAATGAAAACCTCCGTTTACGATAAAGAAAACTTTTTTGAGTTTTATCAAAAACTTCGTGCCAATCCAATCAGTTTAAACAACATTGTGGAGAAACCCACAATGTTGTCTTTATTGCCTGATTTAACAGACAAAAAGCTGCTGGATCTCGGTTGTGGTACGGGCGAACATTTGGCGTTATATTTAGCTCGTAAAGCAGATTTTGTGGTTGGCATAGATCTGTCTTTGGCAATGTTACAACAGGCAGAAAAAAATCTTGCCGATTTTACACCGCACTTTTCCCTTTATCCATTAGCAATGGAACAATTAGATCAACTTAACGAAACCGATTTTGATGTGATTACCAGTTCCTTTGCCTTTCATTACGTGCAAGATTTTTGCCAACTATTAAGCCAGATTTATCGCAAATTAAAGCCCAATGGTCGGCTTATTTTTTCCCAAGAACACCCCATCGTCACCGCTTACCAAGGCGGTGAACGCTGGGAGAAAAATGAACAAAAAGAACAGGTTGCCTATCGGTTAAATTATTATCGAGATGAAGGTGAGCGAGATCGAAGCTGGTTTCAACAACCCTTTAAAACCTATCATAGAACCACCGCAACCATTATCAATGGGCTTATCGAAACAGGCTTTCAAATTGAACAAATGGCAGAACCCATGTTAGCCGATCAGCCTGAATGGCAAGCAGAATTTAAAGATTTACAACATCGCCCAGTGTTACTGTTCGTGAAAGCGAGAAAAATAGCATGATTGTAGGTCAAGGCATGATGGCAAAGGCATTTTCTGCTTATGCAGAAGATCCTAAGCATATTATTTTTGCCAGTGGCGTATCAAACTCACAAGAAAAAGACCGCACTTTATTTGCCAGAGAAAGCCAATTACTTGAACAAACGATTTTACACCATCCCGACAAAAAATTAGTTTATTTTAGCACTTGTAGTCTCTACGATCCGTCCCTACAAAATTCGCCTTATGTGCAACATAAACAGAATATGGAACAGCAAGTGCAACGATTAGCCCAGAAATACTTAATTGTGCGTTTACCACAAGTCGTGGGTAATGCCACTAGCCCAACTATCGTGAACTTCCTCTATCAAGCCATTATTCATCAGCAACCTTTTACCCTATGGCAAGAAAGTTATCGGAATTTAATTGACATTGATGACGTAGTCACGATTTTAAACGAAATCCTAGCCAATCCTTTATTTACCAATCAGATCATTAATGTTGCCACGGATAAGATGATCAATGTGCAAAATATTGTCATGATGTTAGAAAATATCACAAAAATCACCGCACTTTATCAATCTATTCCGAAAGGATCTTATTATTCCATTGATATTGCCCCTATTCGCTCAATTTTGGCGAAATTACACCTCAATTTTGCACAAGATTACGTTCAAAAAACCCTTGAAAAATATTATTCCCCCAAATAAAAGAAAAAATAAACAAAAAAACGCTTGCAAGATAAAGTAGATTTCAGTATGTTAAAAGGCAAGCAAAAATCCACTTTAGGAAAACACAATGAATTTTAACCGCACTTTTACGTTTCATCATCACCATCACCGAACCTAATCTTTCGGGCGGATGGTGCTACTCGGAAGATAAGACTTCCGAAACAGTGCGGTGAATCAGCAACATAAACCTTTCGGAAGTCAACTTCTGAAAGGTTTTTTTACTTTTATAGGAAATTAAATTATGTCAAATAACAACAGATTACGCATTGCATTACAAAAAAAAGGGCGTTTAAGCAAAGAATGTAACGAGTTGCTGAAACAATGTGGGGTAAAAATCAACTGGAACGAACAACGTTTAATTGCTTATTCGGAAAATATGCCGATTGATATTTTACGCGTGCGTGATGACGATATTCCAGGTTTAGTATTTGACGGCGTGGTAGATCTCGGTATTATCGGCGAAAATGTGTTGGAAGAAGAAGAACTGGGTCGTCAAAATGCAGGGGAAACGGTGGAATATAAAAAACTGCGTACCTTGGATTTTGGTGACTGCCGTTTATCTATTGCTGTGGATCGTGACGAGCAATATCACGGCGTGCAGGATTTGCACAATAAACGTATTGCTACTTCGTACCCGAATTTGCTGAAACGTTATATGGCTACAAAAGGTGTGTCTTACAAAAACTGTTTTTTAAATGGTTCGGTAGAAGTCGCCCCCACTGCCAATCTCGCCAATGCCATTTGTGATTTGGTATCATCAGGGGCAACCTTGGAAGCCAATGGGTTAAAAGAAGTGGAAGTTATTTATAAATCAAAGGCTTGCCTAATTCAACGTGCCGAACCCTTATCTGATGAAAAACAAGCACTGGTGGAAAAATTATTAACGCGTATTCAAGGGGTGCAACAGGCGGCGGAAAGCAAATATATTATGTTGCACGCCCCGAAAAATAAATTGGAAGAAATCACCGCACTTTTACCGGGGGTGGAAAATCCGACCATTCTGCCATTGGCTCACGATGACAGCAAAGTCGCCATGCACGTGGTCAGTCAGGAAAATTTATTTTGGGAAACCATGGAACAGTTGAAAGAAATGGGGGCAAGTTCCGTGCTGGTGTTACCGATAGAGAAAATGTTAGCTTAGGGGGAAATAACATGATGCAAACCTTAATTTGGAAAGATTTATCAGAAAGTGAGAAAAAACAAGCGCTCACTCGTCCAGCGATCAGTTCATCTGCCAATATTCAACAGGCAGTTAATGAGATTCGTGAAAATGTGTTAGCCAATGGCGATAAGGCATTATTTGAGTTAAGCGAGAAATTCGACAAGGTGAAATTGGACAGCTTAACGGTATCCAAATCGCAAATTGAGCAAGCCGCTGCTCGCTTGCCTGATGAACTCAAACAAGCCATTCAAAACGCCAAAGCCAATATTGAAAAATTCCATCAAGCACAAATTCCACAGCCCGTGGACATTGAAACGCAGGCAGGCGTGCGTTGTCAGGTAGTAACACGCCCGATTAATCGGGTTGGATTGTATATCCCAGGGGGTTCTGCTCCGCTATTTTCCACCGTGTTAATGCTTGCCATTCCTGCCAAAATCGCAGGCTGTAAAAAAATCGTGCTTTGTTCGCCACCGCCGATTGCCGATGCGATTTTATATGCGGCGGATCTTTGCGGAGTGGAAACGATTTATGCGGTAGGTGGTGCCCAAGCCATTGTGGCAATGGCATTTGGTACGGAAACAGTCGCCAAAGTGGATAAAATCTTCGGACCAGGTAACAGTTTTGTTACTGAAGCCAAACGCCAAGTAAGCCAAACTGTCAACGGTGTGGCGATCGATATGCAGGCTGGGCCCTCGGAAGTGCTGGTGTTAGCCGATGAAAATGCTGATCCTGAATTTGTGGCAAGCGATTTACTTTCTCAGGCAGAACATGGTGCGGATAGCCAAGTGATTTTAGTCACCAACAGTGAAACGCTGGCAGAACACACCCAACTTGCCATTGAACGTCAATTAAATCAATTACCTCGAGCAGAAACTGCACGTAAAGCGTTAAGCCATAGTCGCACCTTTATTGCAGAAAACATTACTCAAGCCATTGAAATCAGTAATGATTATGCTCCCGAGCATTTAGTGGTGCAAGTGGAAAATGCCCGTGATTTGCTCCCTCAATTAGACAATGCAGGATCGATTTTCTTGGGGGCTTACTCCCCCGAAAGCATGGGCGACTACGCCAGTGGCACCAACCACGTTTTACCGACCTATGGCTATACCAAAACCACATCAAGTTTGGGGCTGTCTGATTTTAGCAAACGTATGACTGTACAAGAACTCACCCCACAAGGATTTAAGGATTTAGCTAAAACGGTGGAGCTGATGGCACAAGCTGAACAGTTGGAAGCGCATAAAAAAGCGGTGAGTATAAGGTTAGCAAAATTGAAAAAACAAAAATAAATTTTAGTATACAGTATTTTTCAGTTTATTTATGTGATATAAATACAGTATCTATAAATTTAACAAGGAAAAAATTATGCAAAACCCGATTGAAATATACCAAACTAAAGATGGACAAACGCAAGTTGAAGTGCGGTTTGAACAAGATACGGTGTGGCTTACATTACAACAAATGGCAGATATTTTTAAAAGAGATAAATCTGTCATATCTCGCCATTTACGCAATATTTATGCAGATGGTGAACTTGTTCAAGAATTAACCGTTGCAAAAAATGCAACAGTTCAAATAGAGGGAGAAAGAACTATAACACGTCAAATTGATTACTATAATCTTGATGTGATCATCTCTGTTGGATACCGAGTAAATTCTAAAGCAGGAACACAATTTCGTATTTGGGCAACCCAACGCCTAAAAGACTACCTCGTCAAAGGCTATGCCATTAATCAAAAACGCTTACAGCAAAATGCGAATGAGCTAGAACAAGCGATTGCCCTGATTCAAAAAACCGCTCAATCTAGCGAATTGACCTTAGAAAGTGGGCGTGGATTAGTGGATATTGTCAGCCGTTATGCACAGACGTTTTTATGGTTGCAACAATATGACGAGGGTTTGCTGATTGAACCCAAAACCCAACAAGGTGGCACGTTGCCTACGCTTGAACAAGCTCGTTTAGGTTTGGCAGAATTTAAGCAACAACTTATGGCTCGAGGCGAGGCATCGGATTTATTCGGTCGTGAGCGTGAAGACGGTTTATCTGCCATTTTAGGCAACTTGGAACAAACCGTTTTTGGCGAACCCGCTTATCCGAGTATTGAAGCCAAAGCGGCACATTTGCTGTATTTTATTGTAAAAAATCATCCATTTTCAGACGGTAACAAACGCAGTGGGGCATTTTTATTTGTGGATTTTTTACATCGTAACGGACGTTTATATGATGAACTGGGACAACCCGTGCTCAATCAAACTGGATTAGCCGCCTTGACCTTGTTAGTGGCAGAATCTGATCCGAAACAAAAAGAAACGTTAATCCGCTTAATTATGCACATGCTGAAAAAAGAAAATTAAACAGGAACAAACCATGACAATTTCACCACTTTCCCGAAAAAATGTACAGGCACTTACGCCATATCAATCCGCTCGCCGTTTAGGGGGTAAGGGCGATGTCTGGCTGAATGCCAATGAATACCCGACTTCACCAAACTTTGATTTATTGCACCGCACTTTTAACCGCTATCCCGAACCACAACCAGAAGCCGTGATTAATGGTTATGCGAATTATGCGGGTGTGAAACCTGAAAATGTGATTGTCACCCGAGGGGGGGATGAAAGTATTGAGCTGATTATTCGGGCATTTTGTGAACCAGACGACCATGTTTTATATTGCCCACCGACCTACGGCATGTATTCTGTGAGTGCAGAAACTTGTGGCATTGCGTTAAAAACTGTCCCGTTAACTACCGATTTTCAACTGAATTTAGCCGAAATTGAGCGAAATCTTGCTGGGGTAAAAGTCGTGTTTGTATGTAGTCCGAACAACCCAACTGGAACGTTGGTTAACCGTACGGATCTACTCAAATTGCTCGACATCACCAGAAATAAAGCCATTGTGGTGGTGGATGAAGCCTATATTGAGTTTTGCCCACAAGCCAGCCTTGTGAATGAATTGGCCAATTATCCGCATTTAGCCATTATCCGCACGCTCTCCAAAGCCTTTGCGTTGGCAGGATTACGTTGTGGTTTTACCCTTGCCAATGCGGAATTAATCGGTATATTGCAAAAAGTGATCGCCCCCTATCCATTGCCTGTGCCTGTATCGGATATTGCTGCTCAAGCCTTGCAACCACAAGGTATTACACAAATGCAAGAACGGGTTAATGATGTGCTAAACAATCGTGCGTGGTTAATTGAACAATTAAGCAAAATCCCAACCGTGGTACAAATTTTTGAAACAGAAGCAAATTATGTTTTGGTGAAATTCCAAGATGGCGAAAAAGTGTTTAAATCCCTTTGGGAACAAGGCATTATTTTGCGTGATCAACATAAGGCATTGGCATTGCAGAATTGTATTCGGATTACTATTGGCACAAGGGAAGAATTAGAACGAACCGTGAGAGCGATTAAATTAATCTAATTTTCTTTCTACCTAGCACCACTGTGCTAGGTTTCTTGTCCATTAGTCGTTGTATGTTTCCGCCAATAATCGTTGAATCAATTTGGCATTCGCCGGCGGAAACAACCCCGCATCCAATTCACTTTGCGCCAACCAAAAGCCCTCTTGTCCCTCACGGCCAAAAGGCTCACCGACCCATTCTTCTACGAGATAAAAATAGAAATGAATAATTTTAGTCGGGTATTCAAATAAAAATTGCTCAAAAAGTACCGCACTTAACACATGCAAACCAATTTCTTCTTCGATTTCACGTTTTAAGGCTTGTTCTGGGGTTTCGCCTTTATCCACTTTGCCCCCTGGGAATTCCAAAGATTGCGCAAAATCTTGTCCCTCAAGGCGCTGTGTGAGATAAATTTGGCCAAATTCATTGCGGATAATACCCGCAGCAACCTGTACCGATTTTTTCTTCATCGCATGATGTTCCTATAAAAAAGAGTGCAGTTTTCACCGCACTCTGCTTGATTAAACCTGAGTCGCTCGATTTCCATGGCAATGCTTATATTTCTTGCCCGAACCACAAGGGCAAGGTTCATTACGACCGATTTTGCGTTCGCTTTCTGCCATGGCCACTTGTTCATTCACTTCTTCCGTGGCACCGTTGTATTCTCGGGCTTGGGCTTGCTGTTCGGCAGCTTGTTGTTGCTGTTGTTGCGCTTGTTCCACTTCTTCCGCAGAACGCACTTGTACTCGGCTGAGGGTTCTCACCACATTGAATTTTAACGCCTCGAGCATGTCCGTAAACATAGCAAAGGATTCTTTTTTGTACTCTTGTTTTGGATCTTTTTGCGCATAGCTGCGTAAGTGAATGCCTTGGCGTAATCTGTCCATGGCAGCTAAATGTTCTTTCCAAAGTTCATCAAGGGTTTGTAACATAATGCCTTTTTCAAAGTTACGCATGGTTTCTTCGCCGACCATTTCTTCTTTGCGTTGATATTCGCTGATGGCGGCCTCGACGACTCTTTCACGTAAAGTATCTTCGTTAAATTGATTATCTTCCTCTAACCAATGTTGAATCGGTAAGTCTAAAGCGAAATCTTGACGTAAACGGGTTTCTAAACTCGGGATATCCCATTGTTCTTCCAAAGATTGTGGCGGCACATATTCATCAATTACCGTATTAAACACATCGGTACGAATGGCTGCAATGGCCTCAGACACGTCGCCGTTATCCAATAATTCATTGCGTTGTGCATAAATCGCATGACGTTGATCGTTGGCCACGTCATCATATTGTAATAGGTTTTTACGACCATCAAAGTTATGCGCCTCCACTTTGGCTTGCGCCGAGGCAATCACTTTGGCCAATAATTTGGATTCCATGGCCTCGCCTGCGGTGCTAAAGGCTTTACGCATCATATTGAGCTTGCCTTCGTTTAAGTAAATACGCATTAACGCATCATCTAAAGAAAGATAAAAACGAGAGGAACCGGGGTCGCCTTGACGGCCAGAACGCCCACGCAACTGGTTGTCAATACGACGTGATTCATGGCGCTCGGTACCGATAATATGTAACCCGCCCGCTTGCATCACGATATCATGACGTGCTTGCCATGCAGATTTAATCGCCTCAATTTGTTCTGGCGTTGGGTTGTCTAACTTGTCAATTTCCGCTTTCCAGTTACCGCCTAACACAATATCTGTCCCACGGCCTGCCATATTGGTGGCAATGGTGACCGCCCCTGGATAACCCGCATTGGCCACAATTTCTGCCTCTTGGGCGTGGAATTTGGCATTTAATACATTATGTGGAATACCTGCTTTTTTCAGTTCATTGGAAAGCAATTCGGATTTTTCAATGGATACGGTTCCCACCAAAACAGGTTGATTGCGAGCCACGCAGTCTTTAATATCTTCAATAATCGCATCAAATTTATATTGCTCGGTTTCAAACATGACGTCTGTTCGGTCATCACGAATCATTGGACGATTGGTTGGGATCACCACGGTTTCTAAGCCATAAATTTGTTGAAATTCAAAGGCCTCGGTGTCCGCTGTCCCCGTCATACCGGCTAATTTTTCGTATAAACGGAAATAGTTTTGGTAGGTAATGGAGGCGACAGTTTGGTTTTCCCCTTGTATTTTCACGCCCTCTTTGGCCTCAATGGCTTGATGTAAACCATCTGACCAACGGCGCCCCGCCATGGTGCGTCCCGTGTGTTCATCCACGATCACAATTTCACCGTCTTTGACCACATAATCCACGTCTTTTTGGAATAAAGTATGCGCTCGCAAAGCGGCGTTAATATGATGAACCAACCCCAAACGTTGTGGCGAATACAGGCTTTCATTTTCACCCATCAAGCCTTGTTCAATCAACCATTGTTCGCATTTTTCTTGCCCCCGTTCGGTCATATTCACTTGCTTGTGTTTTAAATCTAAGGAATAATCGCCCTCACCTTGGAAATCCTCACTGTCCTCTTTTTCTTGTTCAATTAAAATTGGCGCTAACTTATTGATGGCAATATATAATTCTGAGCTGTCCTCGGCGGGTCCTGAAATAATTAACGGCGTACGTGCCTCATCAATTAAAATGGAATCCACTTCATCCACTAAGGCGTAATGCAACGGGCGTTGAAAGCGCTCCGCCGCTGAATGGGCTAAGTTATCCCGTAAATAGTCAAAGCCTAATTCACTGTTGGTGGCATAGGTGATGTCTGCTTGATAAGCCTCACGTTTCACTTCGGGCGGCAAGCCCGGTACGTTGACCGCAACGGTCATGCCTAAAAATTCAAATAATGGGCGGTTGGTTTCTGCATCACGGCGGGCCAAGTAGTCATTCACTGTCACCACATGCACGCCTTTACCGGTTAAGGCATTGAGATAACAAGGCAAGGTGGCGGTTAAGGTTTTCCCCTCACCGGTACGCATTTCGGCAATATTGCGGTTGGTCAGCACCATGCCACCTACGAGTTGCACATCAAAAGGACGCATGCCTAAGGTCCGTTTACTGGCCTCACGCACCGTGGCAAAAGCCTCGGGTAAAAGTTGTTCAAGGGTTTCGCCTTGCGTTAAACGTTGACGAAACTCGGCGGTTTTTGACCGCAGTTCATCATCAGTTAAGGCCTCAAAGGTGGGTTCAAGGGCATTGATTTTTTTAACTTGTTTATTTAAACGGCGTAATACACGGTCGTTACGACTACCAAAAATTTTGGTGGCAATGGTTGTTAACATAATATTGTTTCTCTTTATAAAAATAGATGGCGTTTTCGTCAAACACGAAAACAGGAAAATAAGAATAACGCAATATCATGCTAACGGACTGCCTCGAATCGGCGCATGTTCGGCCAAAATAGCGGCCACAAAGTGCGGTTGAAATTCCGCCTGTTTTATCGCCATCACCCCATGGGCAGGCGGATAATTAGCCGGCTGAATCTCTTGCTGACTCTGATAAATCGCACGCAATACCTGTTGTTGCATGGATTGGTTTTGATAGGCGGGCGGATAGTCCGCTGAACGCTCCACCACCTGAACATCGGGCAAGGCAAAGATCGCAATCATACTGACGAGTAATTGCGACCAGAAATTGTGCTTACCTTTTGTTAATGTCATTATTTTTAGTTATCTCAGAAAAAGTGATCGAATTATACCGAAAATCCGTTAGAATGTCGTTAAATATTGGGACGATTGACGAGAAAACAAGCGATGACACAAAAACGTTATGAAAAAGCCGTCAATATCAAGGATCTGTTAGCCAGATCAGAGCTGGCGAAGATCATGAAAAAAGGCTTATTAATTCATGAATTAAATGATAAATTAGGGAAGATTTTTCCGGCTCAATTTAAAGGTTTCTATCGCCTTGCCAATTTCAGCGAAAATAGCCTAAATATTGAAGTGGCCAATGCCATGGTGCGACAAAGTTTGTTATTTCATCAACAGACGTTGTTGAGTATGATTCAGCAAGACATGCCCCATATAACGAAATTGACGTTTAGGATTAATCCAGCATTGGGGCAAGGAAACTAAAAGTGCGGTGTGTTTAACGTCAGATTATTTTCACCGCACTTTTCCTTTGCATAACGTTTAGTGCTAAACATCAAACATGGTATACTGACGAATCTGATCAAAATCCGTGCGATTGTATAATTGCCCATTCTCAAAAATAAGCTGTAATTTATCATCACTGAAATCCGTGTCTGCGGTTAAGCCGTCAATGTAATGATCTAAATCCACCACTTTGACTCGTCCCTTTTGGGATTTTTTCAACCCGCTGTCTGTTTTCGGGGCTTTGAAAATCGCTTTCTCTACCCCGTTGATCGTAATCGAGGTGGCTTTTACCGCAAAACCGAGGGTATCTCTTGTATTGCTTTGGTAGGTACGGGAGCCGACACCAAACACGATATTACTGGAGGCAAACCCTTTTTCTTGTAATCCCTTGAGAATATTCACCATTTTCTCAAAGTTTACACCATCACCATAAATAACGCCGATATGCGGATCTAACACCTTATAGCCTTTACGATTGATCGTGCCACCAAAAATATCCCATAAACTTTCCACTAAGCCTTTGCGTTCTACCTCAGTTTCAGCTTGCGCATTGCCACACAAAATTGCCATGGCCTCGCCACTGTCAGGACGAATAACGACACGGGCATGTTCAGGGCGAGCCATAATTTCCGCTTTTAAAATCGGTAAATTGACCGCAATGTTATGCCAGAAATCCGTGGTATCTGCCACGATTGAAATCATATTATTCGGGAATTTCTGCATAAGATAACGAAAAGTGGGCAATTCATCCACACCGTGAGAACTCATGACGGAATGTTCACTGGCGGGAATTGAGGTACCGACTAAATTCTGGCTGCCGTAGTAATAATCCACATAAGAAATGGCCGGAATGGTATCGGTGCCTAAAAAGGCGGTTAAATGCCCTGCGCCTGAGGTTTCTGCACTTTCCAACGAACTCATGCCTCGCATAGAAAAATCGTGCGATTGAAAATTAATATGATCGTGGTTATCACAGGTTTGTTCGGCATATTGCAACAAGGTTCGACGATATACTCGGGCAATGGAGGCGGAGGTAATCGGTTGCCATAGAGACACATTAATCAAGGTTTCCACATAATTGGTCAGCCAGAAAAAATCTTTATGGGTATTTTCAATGGTCATCATTGGCACCCGCATGGCCACCGATTGCCCCTCTGGAATGGCTTTAATGCGGAGCGGTAAATAGCCTAAATCATGTAATTGTGCAATATGTTCGCCCGTAGTGTCCATACCTAACGTGCGCTGAATAAACGCCACATATTCCTTGACGACTTGCTGTTTTGGGCGAGCAAAAAAGTTCAGATTAAAATAGTTCAGTAAATATTTAATAATAAAGGCTTGAAAACCAAAGGAAACCGCTCGATCCAAATGGGGCGCTAAGTGAT
This sequence comes from Lonepinella sp. BR2271, assembly GCF_051851515.1. Classification (NCBI taxonomy): domain Bacteria; kingdom Pseudomonadati; phylum Pseudomonadota; class Gammaproteobacteria; order Pasteurellales; family Pasteurellaceae; genus Lonepinella; species Lonepinella sp. BR2271. The sequence continues at coordinate 23,638 of NZ_JBPDVF010000002.1, forward strand.
TGCTGCGAGGCGTGAACGTGCTGTAAATCATTTCGGCATGCTCAGGATATTGTTCTCGGTGAGAGACTTTATAAAAATCACATAACAGCATAGGAATGGCTGTTGTCGGTTGCGAATAAGGGGCTTGGGGTTGAGAATGTAGCATAAAACTTTCCTCACATGTCAATTCAGTGGTGAAAAGTTTAGCAAATTTCCATAAAAGAGGAAATATATATTACAAATTTATTTTATATTACAAAAATAGTCGCATTTTGTAATATTTATTTCACTTTAAACACGGCAATTAATTCCCCGACCTTAATACGGCGAGCGCCATGTTGGCTGATAGAACGCTGTACTCGGATTTTGCGAAATCTGGCGCCTTTGTAAATCTGACGAGTAAATTTCGTGTCGTGGTTGGAAATTAATACCGGAATATTCCGCTCTAATTGGGTTTGTTTCGCCAGTTCCGCCAACGCCTGTTGGTGTAATAAACCGAAATCATGACCGGAATATTGGGTGAAGTTGCTACTTTGCGTTAAAGGCGCATAAGGCGGATCGCAATAGATCACCGAATGTTCATCTGCCATGGCAAAGGTTTGCTGAAAATCGCCACAAATAAACACCGCACTTTGCGCTTTTTCGGCAAAATAACGCATTTCCTGTTCAGGGAAATAATGGTTTTTATAGGCACCAAAAGGCACATTAAATTCATTGTTGGCGTTGTAACGGCATAATCCGTTAAAGCCAAAACGGTTTAAATACACAAATAACACTGAACGGATAAAAGGATCCGTGGAACGGTTAAATTCTTCACGACGGGCGTAATAATAACTCGCTGAATTGGCCTCGGGGTGGAAGAAAATCGGTTTCAACGTATTGATATAATTTTCCACATCGGCTTTTATGGTATTAAATAGGTTTATCAGATCGGGATTGATATCCGCTAAAATATAGCGTTCAAACTGGCTATTCAAAAAAACCGAGCCAGCGCCCATAAAAGGTTCAACAAGGCATTGTTTCTGTTTTGGCAACAGTCGATTAATATCATCCGTTAAGCGAAATTTGCCCCCCGCCCATTTTAAAAAAGCGCGGTGTTTTTTTACGGATTTTTTCGCCTGTTTTGCCATGAGATAAAAAGCAACTAATCAGTTTGCGTACAAGCCATAATGGCGGATAACACCAAGGCTTTGTCAGTGTCGCTTGTGACATAGGCTTGCCCTAAATGGCGTAACAACACCAAACGCAATTTACCCGCTAACACTTTTTTATCACGCATCATGTGCGGCAAATAATCCTCGGGTTGCATGGTATCGGGACTGACCGTTGGCAAATTGGCTCGGGCTAATAATTTCTCTAAACGCCCGACGTCTGCTTGGCGGATATTGCCGAGTTGTTCCGATAACGCCGCCGCCATCATCATGCCTACGGCGACTGCCTCACCATGTAACCAGTTGCCATAACCCAAATGGGTTTCAATGGCATGACCGAAGGTATGCCCTAAATTTAATAAGGCACGGTCGCCTTTTTCGGTTTCATCACGGGCCACCACGTCCGCTTTAATCTGACAACAGCGAGCGATACAATATTGCAATTCCGCTTGTTTTAAGGCGACGAGCTGATCAATATGCTGTTCTAACCAATCAAAAAACGGCAAATCTAAAATCGCGCCGTATTTAATCACTTCCGCCAAACCCGCATTGACTTCCCGTTTCGGTAAACTGTTCAACGTCAAGGTGTCCACAATCACGGTGATGGGTTGATAAAACGCCCCGATCATGTTTTTACCTAACGGGTGATTAACGGCCGTTTTGCCGCCCACAGACGAATCCACTTGCGCCAATAAGGTCGTCGGGATTTGAATAAATTTGATGCCACGTTGATAGCTTGCTGCTGCATAGCCCGCCACATCACCAATCACACCGCCACCCAAGGCGATCAGCGTGGTATCTCGGCCGTGATTTTCTTTTAAAAGTGCGGTGAAAATTAAGTCTAAAGATGGCAAGGTTTTGTATTTTTCGCCATCCGGTAATAACACATGGCTCACTTGGCAACCGATTTGTTCAAGGGTTTGCGTGACCGTGGCTAAATACAAGGGTGCAACGGTTTCATTACTCACAATCATCACTTTATCGCCCGATTTCAAAGGATAAACAGCGGGATCTTTGAGTAAGTTTTCGCCAATGTAAATGGGGTAACGGCGTTCTTTTAATTCAACATTGACAGTTAACATATTGCACCTTTTAACCTTAATTCAGGGAGAGATTAATTTTGGAAGTTATCAATCAAATCAATAATTTGATTAGCCATTAATTTCGCACTTTGTTCATCTGTGGGTAACACGATATCCGCAATTTCTTCATATAACGGATTGCGCACTTTGGCTAAATCTTCCAACACTTGACGCACATCGTCCACGCCTTGCAAGAGTGGGCGTTTTTTATCACGCTGAGTGCGTTCGTATTGTTTATCCACGGTGGTTTTTAAGTAAATCACAATGCCCCGTGCGGATAAATGATTTCGGGTATCTTTTGACAACACTGCGCCACCGCCCGTGGACAGCACGATCCCTTGACGCTGAGTGAGCTCGCTAATAATACGTTCTTCACGCTTGCGAAAACCCGCCTCGCCCTCAATATCAAAAATCCAGCCAATATCGGCCCCTGCCCGAGATTCAATTTCATTATCGGAATCAACAAATTCCATGCTTAGTTGTTGGGCCAACTGGCGACCAATCGTGCTTTTGCCCGCCCCCATAGGTCCAACTAAAAAAATATTACGTTTTTCTGCCATTGTTATTATCTTTTCATTATTATTAAAGTAAAAAATTGACCCAATATCGTAAAAATTTCTCAACGATAAAAAAAGGATCACCAAAACGGCGGAATTATCTCAATAAATGCCCTATGTTTTCAACCTTAAATCGCAATTTATTTTGATTCTTCCACCAAATATCACTTATCCCCTTGGATGAAATTTCTCATGCAAGCGTTTTAAGCGTTCTTTTGCCACATGGGTGTAAATTTGCGTGGTGGATAAATCGCTATGCCCGAGTAACATTTGCACCACTCGCAAATCCGCCCCATGATTAACTAAATGGGTGGCAAAGGCATGGCGTAATACGTGCGGTGACAGACTTTCGGTATTAATTTCCGCTAAAATCGCATAATGTTTAATACGGTGCCAAAAGGTCTGTCTTGTCATTTGTACGGCTCTTTTGCTTGGAAACACCACATCTGAACTTTGCCCATTCAGCAACATCGGACGCCCATATAACACAAACTGATTGACCCAATAAGCCGCCTCCTCGCCCATTGGCACAATGCGTTCTTTATTGCCTTTACCAATCACCCGCACCACGCCTTGTTGTAAACTGATACTGTCCATGGTTAAGGACACCAATTCCGTTACCCGCAGCCCCGTGGCATATAACAGCTCCAACATGGCTTTATCCCGTAATTCGAGCGGTTCATCAGTACAAGGGCAATCAAGCAAATCGCCCACTTGTTCTTCGCTTAAATATTTCGGTAAGCGACTGGGTAATTTTGGCGAACTTAACACCGCACTGGGGTCATCTTGGCGGTATTGTTCCCGATACAAATATTGAAATAATTTGCGCATAGCACTAAGCAAGCGTGCCGTGCTGGTGGCTTTATAGCCTTTGTCGACACGCTCACCGAGAAATTGTTGTAAATGCACCGCATCCACTTCGATCAGGCTCAGCATTTGCTTGGCTGACCAGTCAGACAGAGCGGTGAGATCAAGGCGATAAGACTGAATCGTATTATCTGACAAGCCCTTTTCTAACCAGAGTTCATTTAAAAATAAATCAATCAGTGCGTTATCTTTCATGCTGCTTTACATTATAACCCAAAATCTTCAGGTAAATGTTTCAAAATATCCCCCCAAATGGCGGTACTGCGTTCACGGTGTAACGCCATACAAGCGGCCACTTGCTCGCTATCCTTCATTTCACAAGCCTGTTGCAAGGCTTGATAAAAGGCCAAGGCAATTTGACGTGACGTGGGATTCACAAAAAATAAATGGGCCACCTGATGATACATTTGCTTAAAGCTATTTAAAATCAAGCCATAAACGGGTTTATTGGCAATAAAGGTAAATTGACGGAATAAATAATAATCAAATTTTGCATAAGCCTGTGCGTCGTCAGAAAGTGCGGTTAAATTCTCGAATAATTTTAAGGATTCCTCTGGATTCAGACGAACCGCCTCAGGAATATAATATTCCGCCATTTTGGTACGCAGTGACACCACATTAGCAATAATGGTTGGCATAATGCCACGATCAAGCTGAATAATTTTACTGATAATATTCGGCCCGCCGGTTTCCCAAATATTGTTCACATGGGTCGGTTTACCATGTTGAATACTCAACCACCCCTCACGTGCCAAACGTTGTAGCACTTCACGTAAGGTGGTGCGAGTCACGCCGATTTTATCCGCCAATTCACGTTCTGCAGGCAAGTCGGTGCCAGCAGGAAAATGCTGATTCCAAATACTTTGCACAATATATTCCTCGGCTAAGGCCGCTGGGCTTTGTGCTTTTAATAATGGTTGTCGATTCGTCATATTTAGCTACTTTGTTTAATATAGATCAAAAAAATACTCAAAAAGAGCAAAGATGCTAGCAATTTTTTCATTTACAGGTAAGAATAGTAGCCTATTATCAGTTTAAAATAATAAATATGCAAAGCATATTTTTAAAGGGTGTATTTATATGACGTATGTTCAAGCATTTATGAATAACTTTTTGGGCAAAAGTCCCAATTGGTATAAAGTCACGATTGTGGCATTTTTATTGATTAACCCTGTTATTTTTTGGATCAACCCGTTTGTTGCTGGATGGTTATTGGTGGTCGAATTTATTTTCACTTTAGCCATGGCATTAAAATGCTATCCTTTACAGCCAGGTGGAATGTTAGCCATTGAGGCCATCACTATCGGCATGACCAGTACCGCCCATGTTAAAGCCGAAATTATGGCAAATTTTGAAGTGGTTCTGTTACTGATTTTTATGGTGGCAGGCATTTACTTTATGAAACAGTTATTGCTGTATGCGTTCACCAAATTATTGCTTCGTATTCATTCTAAAATTGTGTTATCCGTATCATTTTGTTTGAGCGCAGCGTTTCTTTCTGCGTTCTTAGATGCGTTAACGGTGATTGCGGTGATTATCAGTGTGGGCATGGGATTCTATGGGGTTTATCACAAAGTCGCCTCGGGTGCCTCCTTTGAAGATTCCACCGACATTACCAATGACGATAAAATTAATCATCACCAACAAACTTTAGAAGATTTTCGCGCATTCTTACGGAGCTTATTAATGCACGCTGCCGTCGGTACCGCCTTAGGTGGGGTGATGACCATGGTTGGTGAACCGCAAAACTTGATTATTGCCGAACAGTCAGGTTGGCAGTTTATTGAGTTTTTCTTCCGTATGTCACCAGTGACTATTCCTGTTTTATGTTTGGGTATCGCCACCTGTGTGTTGGTGGAAAAATTTAGCCTATTTGGCTACGGCACCAAGTTACCTCGTAAAGTCTGGTCTGTATTAGCCAAATTCGACCGTAACCAAGAAACCAAAATGACCGCACAAGATAAAGTCAAATTATGGGTACAGGTTTTTGTGGGCGTTTGGTTGATTATCGGGTTAGCGTTCCATTTAGCCTCAGTGGGATTAATTGGTTTAAGCGTGATTATTTTAACCACTTCCTATTGTGGCGTGACGAGCGAACATGAAATTGGTCGTTCGTTCCAAGAATCCTTGCCGTTCGCTGCCTTATTAGTGGTCTTTTTCTCCATTGTCGCCGTGATTATCGATCAACACTTATTTGCGCCATTAATTCACTTTGTCCTTAATGCAGCAGAAAATGTCCAACTTTTGCTGTTCTACGTGTTTAATGGCTTATTATCCGCCATTTCTGATAACGTATTTGTGGCCACAGTTTACATTAATGAGGCCAAACAAGCCTTAATGGAAAATTCTATTTCTGCACAACAATTTGAATTGCTTGCGGTAGCCATTAATACGGGGACCAACTTGCCATCCGTGGCCACACCAAACGGACAAGCGGCGTTCTTATTCTTGCTCACCTCTTCACTTGCGCCATTAATTCGTTTATCCTATGGCAGAATGGTCTATATGGCGTTGCCTTACACCATTGTATTAACCCTTGTTGGGTTGATTTCCGTAGAATTTATTCTCCCTGGTGCCACACAATGGTTAACTAATATGGGGTTAATCGGTAGTCCACATATTCCATTGGAATCAATGGTTGGTCATTAATTTGTTAAGAAAGGAACAAGCATGCTGAATAAAATTAAAGTGCTGTCAAGCCAACGAACAATCTGGTTATTATGCCTTATTTCTGCTTTGTGCTTAGAATTGACCGCACTTTATTTTCAGTATGGCATGGGATTAAAGCCGTGCGTCATGTGTATTTATGAACGTGTTGCTTTATTTGGTATTCTCTTTTCTGCCCTGATTGGTTGCATTGCGCCCCGTTTTATGATCATGCGTTTATTGGCCTTAGGGGTCGGATTATGGGGCGCCATAAAAGGGTTATTGCTATCCATTAAACACGTCGGCTATCAACTTAATCCTAATCCGTGGGATCAATGCCCCATCAACGTCGATTTTCCCTCGACGCTCCCCTTGGATAAATGGTTCCCTGCACTTTTTCACCCCACAGGGTTGTGCAGTGAAATCAGTTGGACCTTTTTAAATTTTACCATGGTGCAATGGTTGGTGTTTATTTTTGCGGTATACAGTTTGATTTTCGCATTCCTTTTATTAAGCCAATGCTTTGGTGGGCGAGTAAAAAATCAACGTCGTTTATTTCATTAACCTATCGACAGACAAAGTGCGGTTAAATTTAACCGCCTTTTTTATTTGAGGAAAAAACATGATTATCGGACCTTATATTAACGCCGCTTGTATCATTGTCGGCGGGCTAATTGGTGCCTATTTAGGGGGCAGAATACCCGAACGCTTACGCAATAACCTCACCTTGCTTTTCGGTTTATGTTCTATGGCCATGGGCGTCGTCATGCTTGCTCGAGTTGCTAACATGCCCGCTATGGTATTCGCCCTGTTAATCGGCACCATTATTGGGGAAATTCTGTCCGTTGAACATTTGATTAACCGCCTATCCAGTCAAGCCAAAAAAGGCGTTGAGCGCTTATTCCCACAGCCCAAAAACAGCCCCTCTCAAGAAGAATTTCTACAAAAATTTGTCGGCTTAATGGTGCTATTTAGTTTCAGTGGCACGGGTATTTTTGGTGCTATGCACGAGGGTTTAGTGGGCGATAGCAGTATTTTGATTATCAAATCTTCACTGGATTTTTTCACCGCCATTATCTTCGCCACCACCTTAGGTCTTTCCGTGTGTACAATCTGTCTACCACAAATGGGCTTACAACTGATTCTCGCCTATTTGGCCATCATTATTCTGCCATTAATTACCCCTGAAATGAAAGCAGATTTTGGCGGTGTCGGTGGTGCCATTATGATTGCTACGGGCTTACGCATTTGCAACATTAAACAATTCTCCGTGGCCAACATGCTACCGGCGTTGTTTATCGCCATGCCCGTTTCAGCATTGTGGTTACAGCTCATTGCAAAATAAAAAAGTGCGGTGTAAAAATCCTGTTTTTTACACCGCACTTCGCACATTTTCCGAATCTTTGTGGTTATTTGCCCTTTCCTTAGAACAATTCTTGCCGCTCCAACGGAGGTAAATGGCTATCGCCACTTGGTTTTGGCGAGAATCGCTCCGATACACCCGGTGGAACATAATAGCCTTTTTCTTGCACAAAGGCTTTTTGGGGTTCGGTACCCTGAATAAAATATTCCACCAAACCGCCATTTGAGGACAACAAACCGGTGGTCGCATCAATGCGTTTTTCAATAATATTGGCTGGCAAGACAAATTCACGTTCTGGAATATCTTGTAAGCTCATTTTCATATAAGCAATCCACGCTGGCATGGCACTGCTGGCGCCCGCCTCTCCAGAACCGAGATTACGTTTATTGTCATCAAAACCAATATACACGGTAGTGGTCACGTTCGCCCCAAATCCTGCATACCAAGCGACTTTGGAATTGTTGGTCGTACCGGTTTTCCCACCAATATCTTGACGTTTGAATTGGTTCGCCATGCGCCAGCTGGTCCCTTGCCAAGCGCCGCCTTTTTCACCAAAAATCGCTGTATTTAAGGCGCTACGGATTAAAAACGCCAATTCGCCACTGATCACACGAGGCGCATATTGTGGTGATGAATCTTGCGTTTTACTGTCGGTCATCACACTGATGTCACCCTCTTTTAATTTGCCGTCTTTACCGGCTAATTCAGGGTTGTCATCTTCTGCGGCCTCCGTTTCTTCCAATTCCTCATTTCCCTCATTATTTTGCGCCATTTGCCCCTTTTCAAGGGTGGCGGTATTTTCTTGGAAACCGTCCACTTTCTCCTTTGTGGTGCCATAAATCACCGGAATATCATCACATTGAAGGCAGGCAATTTTCGGATTGGCCACAAAAATCTCTTTGCCAGTATTATCTAACACTTTTTCCACCAAATACGGGTCGATCAAAAAACCCCCATTATCAAACACCGCATAGGCTCGAGCCATTTCTAACGGGGTAAAAGAGGCAGCCCCTAACGCCAAGGCTTCACTGGCAAAATACTGCTCACGTTTAAAGCCAAAACGTTCGAGAAACTCGGCGGTAAAAGGCACGCCCGCCATTTGAATGGTGCGAATCGCAATCATATTTTTGGATTGTCCTAACCCCACTCTCAAGCGTAAAGGACCGGCATACCTATTCGGTGAATTCTTTGGACGCCATTCTTTTTGACCCGGTTTTTTAATCACGATTTGCGTATCTTGCAAAATACTTGACAGCGTTAAGCCTTTTTCCAAGCCGGCGGCATAAATAAAGGGTTTAATGGTCGAACCCACTTGCACAAGAGATTGGGTCGCACGGTTAAACTTACTTTGTTCAAAGCTAAATCCCCCCACAATGGCCTCAATCGCCCCATTATCACTATTTAACGCCACTAAAGCCGAATTCACTTCTGGCAACTGTCCTAATGTCCAATTGCCATTCTCCTGTTTTTTTACCCAAATCTGCTGACCAGTTTTTGGCAACTTACTCCCCGCCCAACTCATGGCGGAATTCGCCAACGTGATATTATCACCAGAACTGAGTAATAATTGCGCACCCGCTTTTCCCGTCGCCAACACTGCGGCCGGCATTAAGGGTTCGGCATTCGGTAATTTACGTAATTCATCAATGATTTTTTCCGGTTCCCACGCGGTTTCCCCTTTTTTCCAAAGTGTCGCGCCACCACGATAACCATGTCGCTGATCATAGGCCATCACATTTTCTCGCACCGCTTTCTGTGCTTGATATTGATCCTGTGACAACACCGTGGTATACACTTTATAACCTCGATTATAGGACACATCTTCGCCATAGCGCTTGACCATTTCTTGACGCACCATTTCGGTCACGTAATCGGCTCGGAAATCCAACTGCGCCCCATGATACGAAGCCACCACGGGTTCATTCATGGCCTGCTGATATTCTTGTTGTGTAATAAATTGGGTTTCCAGCATACGCCCCAACACCACATTACGACGGTCAGTAGCACGTTTTAAGGAATACAATGGATTCATGGTGGACGGTGCTTTTGGCAAGCCGGCAATGACGGCCATTTCAGACAACGACAATTCATTTAAATTCTTACCAAAATAGGTTTTGGCCGCGGCTGCCACGCCATAGGAACGGTAGCCTAAATAAATTTTATTTAAATATAATTCTAAAATTTCATCTTTACTCAGTGCATTCTCAATTTCAATGGCTAACACCGCCTCTTTGGCCTTACGCATTAAGGTCTTTTCAGGGGTTAAAAAGAAATTACGCGCCAACTGTTGGGTAATGGTACTCGCCCCTTGTGAGGCGCCACCGTTGCTGATCGCCACCGACACCGCCCGCGCAATCCCCACCGGATCCACGCCATGATGTTCATAAAAACGGCTATCTTCCGTGGCAATCAAGGCATTAATCAACTGTTTTGGTACCTCGGCTAATTTCACCGGAATACGACGTTGCTCGCCCACTTCGCCAATCAATTTGCCATCAGCGGTATAAATTTGCATAGGCTGTTGCAGTTCCACCGTCTTTAAACTTTCCACATCAGGAAGCTGTGATTTGATGTGCATATAGCCCAATCCCACCACAACACAACCTAAAATGATCATGGTCAGTAAGCTACTTAATATTAATTTTGTGATCTTCATTCCAAAATTTACTCTTAATTAGTGCGTGAATTTGATTTCTCGTTCATACTTCATGTGAATAGTATAAAGATTAACACCCTTGAACGAAAGTAAAAATAAACAGAAAAGGACAACAAATGAAAAAATTCATCAAAAAAAATAGCGCCATTCAAGTGGGGATATGGTCAACCCCTCGTCATTTTGAATTCGTCTGGTTTACAGCGGATAATATGGCGCAAAAAACACCGCACTTTTGTCGAGTTGAAAGTAACGCGATCAATGAGATAAGCACCATTTTGTTTGAACAAGTTAGCCAACAGATGGAAATTCAACGACCGCTCTCTATTCAGTGGGTCACCGCCATATTGCCTCATAAAATATGGTTTAAAAGTCTACATTTACAAGAACAGTTAAATCAAAGCGAATGCGATCAACAATGCCGTTACACCTTGGAAAATGAATTACCGATTCCCCTTGACGAACTCTGGTTTGATTATACCACCACCCAACGCAAACAAGGGCTACGGTTGGATATTTTTGCGGTTCGACAAAGTGTGGCGCAAAGTTTATTAATCCACTTTTTACCCTTAAAAATAAAAGTATTAGACACCGTTGTCGGCTGTTTATATCGTGCCTTTAGTTACCTCTTAAAGCAAACACTCTCAAACCAAAGTTTGTGCTTATATCAAGATCAACAATGCACCATTTTATTTCGTCAAACCCAACAAGAATGGCAAATTCTATCACAACCACTACGTGCAGATTTAAACGCATTATATGCACAATTTGTCCAACGTTATGAACAACCCATCAAGGAGATTTTCTTATATACGGACAATGAAAAGGTTCAGTTTACCGAAAAATATCACGCGGTCAATTCAGACATTCCCTTAATTCCCTTAGGCGCGGCCCTGTGGCAAACCGATTGGAAAACCTACTAGCAAAGGGACTAAGCACAACATGAATAGCGCAATCAATTTATTACCTTGGCGACTTGAGCAACATCAACGACGAAGTCGCCAAGGTGTAAGCAAACTGGCTGTATTTAGCCTGTTGGTAAGTATCGGTTACCTGATTTTCAACCAATTCGCACAGGATTATCAACAGCGATATACAGAACAATTACAAACACAGCAATCTCTCCAACAGCAACTCAATCAAGTGGAGCAAAAACGCGTGCAATCTCAACAACGTTTACAGCAACAAGGCAAGCAAAGTGCGGTGGATATTTCGACGGATCTTGTCACCGCCTTATTTGATTTGCTTGCGGAGTTACCTTTGCAACAAGGCGAACTCACGGGGTTACAATTTTCCGCCCAACAATTTCGCCTGCAAGGGCTGGCTCAACAGCAAAGCGAATTTGAACAGATTCATCAATTTTTTAAACAATACCCACAAATCAAGCAATTAAAACTCGCGCAATTTTCACCGCAGTCTGATGGCAAACTGCACTTTGAATTTCAGTTACAATTCGTTAATATGGAGCACGCTCATGCCTTGGACGATATTGAATAACCCCGATAATTTATGGGGAAAATGGCTAAAACTCTCTCCACGACAACAAGGCTGTGGCCTCATTTTGCTCGCTGGCGCCTTGTTATATTGGCCACTCTTTCAGGGAGGATCCCATTATTATTTATTGCAACAAACGGCACAAAGCAATCAGCAAACACAACAAAATATAGTGGCCAAACAACAGCAATTACAACAGGTTAAGCAACAACTTGAACAGCATTTATTAACCCCTGAATTAGCCAATCAGGTCGCGCCAATTAATCAGGCCATTCAACAATTATCAGGCGCATTGCAACTTGAAAATCAGCAATGGATTTTTAATCAAAAACCGCAGTTGAATTTGCATATTCAAGGCTATTTTCAAGATCTTCAGCAATTTATCACCGCACTTTTAGCCCAACATCCCACCTTACATTTGGTATCACTGCAAATCCAGCAAGCCGATCAGGCGGAGTATTCCATTGAAAGTGATGTGATCTTTCAATTAACCCTTGCCACCCAAAACCCTCCACCAGAAAACCCTCAATAGGAAACCCATGATATGTATCGAAAAATTACTCTCCTTTTGTTAGCTTGCTACGGCATCACCGCCCTCGCCAAAGGCGATCCCTTTGATAAACAGCAACGCACGCAAGAGGCTGCCCCTGTTCAACAGGTTGCCAAAAGTAAAGCCAATCTATGCCCAGAAAAACAGGCAAATATTCTGCCAGACAGCCCTTTTGAGCAACTCACCTTTATCGGTATTCTTTTGTTCAAGGAGAAAAAACAAATTCTGCTCCAAAATAAAGCCGGTGAGGTAGAAAGTGCCACGGAACAAGATTTGATCGGCGTAGAGGCCTATCAATTACTCAGTATCAATAAAAGCCACGCTGAATTTCAACCTTGGAAAGCGGATTGTTCAGCCGGTGAAATCATTAAACGTAAATTATAGGAACATAGCAATGCAAACATGGATTTCTGTTATTAAATTTGGCCTAAAGTGCGGTGTAATTTTGGGGATTTTTTCAAGTATAAGTTATGCCGAAAACGAAGATCCCACATTTTCTATTCGCCTCAAACAAGCCCCTTTAGTAGCCACCTTGCAACAACTGGCGTTGGAGCAAAATACCAATTTAATGATCAATGATGAACTCAAAGGCACGCTATCCTTACAGCTCGAAAATACCACGCTCGATCATTTATTTCATGCGGTGGCCAAAATTAAGCATTTGTCTTTAGTCAAGGAAAAAGGTGTATATTACCTTAATCAAGAGGATAAGGCTCCTACCACCGATAAAGATAATATGCCCAATTTGACGAATTTACCCAATATACCGGCAACCGCACCGCTACAAACGGCCACCATCAAACTGCAGTTTGCCAAAGCCTCGGAAATTATCAAATCCTTAACCACGGGGAGCGGTTCTTTATTATCTGGCGAGGGAAGTATGAGTTTTGATGATCGCAGCAATGTACTTATCGTCAAAGATAATGCCCGCTCAATTAAGACTATTCGTCAACTGATCAAAGAATTAGATAAACCCATTGAGCAAATTGCCATTGAGGCCAGAATTGTCACTATTACCGATGAAAGTTTACAAGAACTCGGTGTCCGTTGGGGCTTATTTGATCCCACCAGCAGTTCTCACAAAGTGGCTGGTAGCCTTGCCGCCAACGGGTTTAGCAATGTCACCAACAATTTAAACGTCAATTTTGGCGCCGTCAACACGCCGGCGGGTTCACTGGCTTTACAAGTAGCCAAAATTAACGGCCGTTTATTGGATCTCGAACTCACCGCACTGGAACGAGAAAATAACGTAAAAATTATTGCCAGTCCCAAATTACTCACCACCAACAAAAAAGCCGCCAGTATCAAACAAGGTACAGAAATTCCTTATGTGTCCACCAACGAAAAAAGCGGATCACAAACCGTTGAATTCCGTGAGGCAGTGTTAGGCTTAGAAGTCACACCGCATATTTCCCAAGACAATGCTATTTTATTGGATTTGTTGGTCAGCCAAAATTCCCCAGGTACCGCCGTACAATCTGGCGAGGGCGAAGTGATCACCATTGATAAACAAGAAATTAACACCCAAGTGTTCGCCAAAGACGGGGAAACCATTGTGCTTGGTGGCGTATTTCAAGACACGCTCAGTAAAGGCGTAGATAAAGTGCCAGTGTTAGGTGATATTCCGGTAGTAAAACATTTATTCCGCAAGCAAAGTGATAAACATCAAAAACGGGAATTAGTGATTTTTGTCACACCGCATATTTTAAAACAGGGGCAATCGTTGCAGGAATTTGAAAAGGGTCGGAAAACGGAGTAACTAAATCCCCCCCTCTCCCTCTGGGAGAGGGTCGGGGTGAGGGTAAAAAATTTAGGCGGTGATAAACACCGCCTAAAATGAAATTATTGATTGTTTTGTACGTAATCAATCGCTGATTGAACAGTGGTGATTTTTTCTGCTTCTTCATCAGGAATTTCAATATCAAATTCTTCTTCTAAAGCCATCACTAATTCAACGGTATCTAAAGAATCTGCACCTAAATCTTCAATAAATGAAGCTTCTGGTTTTGCTTCTTCTTCTTTAACACCTAATTGTTCAACAATGATTTTTTTTACGCGTTCTTCAATGCTCATTTTTGTTTCCTATTGTAGTTTACCTAACTGGTTAGAATGATTAGTTTATGGATTTTTACAAAACTTGCAAGTGTTTTATTACAGGTCAAACCGCAAAAACCCTATACAATTGGGCTAATTCTACCATTTAGAAAGGCGTTTGGCTAGGCTAAATCGGTAATTTTCTTTGCTTTTATGCGCAATAATGCAATTGCTCATTAGACCAGCCAACGCCATCTATCCGATTGAATTTATTTTAGATCAAGGTTAAGATGAATGCCTATTCAACACCAAAAAAGGAGAAATATATGACAGATGTAGCAAAATCAACGGGAACAGGACTGATCGCTGGCATTATTAGTTGCGTATTAGCCATTTTAGGTATTTTATTTCTAGGCACGGTTTTTGTCCCATTAGCCGCCGTCACTGCGCTCATTGGCAGTATTATTGCCATCAAAAACAAAAACATCGGTGGTATCGGTGTCAATATACTGGCATGGGTTTTAACCATAATCGGCTTATTCACCTCCCCATTATTATTAGGCCTAATTGGATTAGGCAGTGCCACTGGCTCAATGTAATCTCCAAAAACAGAAAAAGCAGGCAAAGCCTGCTTTTTCATATTTATCACTATTTTACACCGCACTTTTACAACGCTCGCTCGAATCGGGGCCCCGTCTGAACCGCCTTGGCGACTTGAAATTTTTAGGTAAAATCGCCTTGTCTGAGCGAAGCGAGTTGGCGATTTTACCGTTAAGAAAATTTCAACCAAGCCAAGAAAAGCGGTGAAGTCGGGGTGTGTTTCTTTTGTTACTTTTCTTTGCACAAGCAAAGAAAAGTAAGCCCCTACGCCATGTACATCCCACCATTCACATGCAACGTATTTCCTGTAATATACCCCGCATCATCACTCGCCAAAAACGCCACCGCTTTGGCAATATCTTTCGCCTCACCTAAACGACCCGCAGGCACATTCGCAAGGGTTTGGGCTTTTTGTTCTTCCGTTAACGCCTCTGTCATATCCGTCGCAATAAAACCGGGTGCCACCACGTTCACGGTAATTCCACGGCTTGCCACTTCTTTGGCCAATGCTTTACTAAATCCAATTAACCCCGCTTTGGCCGCACAATAGTTAGCTTGACCTGGGTTACCCATCGAACCCACGACGGAACCAATGGTAATAATGCGCCCAAAACGTTTTTTCATCATTGAACGTAACATGGCTTTAGATAAATGGAATACGGAAGTTAAGTTGGTTTGAATAATATCAAACCATTCATCTTCTTTCATGCGCATTAACAGGTTATCACGGGTAATCCCTGCGTTATTGACTAAAATATCAATATCGCCATGATCTTCTTTGATTTTCGCCAAAACAGCGTCAATAGAACCTTGATCTGCCACATTTAACACTAAGCCTTTACCTTGTTGGCCCAAATAAGCAGAAATACTCTCCGCCCCTTTTTCCGAGGTGGCGGTACCGATAACAAAGGCCCCACGGCTGACTAATTCCTCGGCGATGGCCTTACCAATTCCACGAGTTGCGCCCGTGACTAATGCGATTTTACCTTGCATCATTTTTCCTTATAAATTTAAATAGTTGAACCTTGTGCTAATTCTATACAGTGAAAATTATATCTTTTCTTTTTTTGTTCATCTTGTTGAATAACCGCTTCAAAATTCGCTTTATTCTGCTGACATTGTTCCAATGTTTTAGATTGAACAACTGGGTTCATTCCCCAAGAAGAATGTTCTGAAACCAACGCATAATCAGCCATTACATTGTATGAAAGCGTAGTCAATAACACAAACAAATATTTTTTCATGGGCAATTCCTATAATAAAACGTCTTGTACGGCGTGCAATGATTTCACATCATTAACCGCCGTCGCAGTCAGTTCTTTGACAATACGGCCCGTTAAGCCGGTTAACACCTTACCTGGCCCCACTTCTACTAACGTTTCGACGCCTAATTTTGCCATTTTTTCTACACTTTCTGTCCAACGTACCGGACTATAAAGCTGGCGCACAAGTGCGGTACGAATGTCGGCACTTTCATTTTCGGTTTTCACATCCACATTGTTAATGACAGGCGTTGTCGGTGCTTTAATCGCAATGCTTTCTAACGCAACCGCTAATTGATCGGCTGCCGGTTTCATTAACGCACAATGTGAGGGTACACTCACCGCTAAAGGTAAGGCACGTTTTGCACCGGCCTCTTTACAAGCCACCGCCGCACGTTCCACCGCCGCTTTGGCACCCGCAATCACCACTTGACCTGGTGAGTTGAAATTCACCGCTGACACCACTTCGCCTTGTTCGGCTTGTTTGCAAGCGGCAATAATGCTTTCGTTGTCTAAGCCAATAATCGCATACATAGCGCCCGTACCCTCTGGCACCGCTTGTTGCATTAAACGACCACGTAATTCCACTAATTTAATCGCATCTTGAAAATCTATGGCACCAGAGCAAACTAAAGCCGAATATTCCCCTAAACTGTGGCCTGCCATCAGCGCAGGTTGCAAATCGGGATATTGTTGTTGCCAAACACGATAAATCGCCACAGAGGCGGCTAATAAGGCGGGTTGAGTTTGCCAAGTTTTATTTAATTCTTCGCTTGGGCCTTGTTGTACCAACTGCCATAAATCATAACCTAATACGTCAGAGGCTTGTTTAAACGTCTGTTCAACGATCGGAAATTCACTGGCTAGTTCGGCCAACATACCGACAGCTTGCGAACCTTGACCGGGGAAAACCATTGCAAATTTTTTCATTTTTTATTCCTTTTTTAAATGCTTATTTCTTCTCTCTCAATCTCTGGTTCCCTCTTTTCTAATCCCCTTTCCCTCTGGGAGAGGGCTAGGGTGAGGGAAAGGGATAGGGTGAGGGTTAGAATAAGGAGAAAGTTAATATTTAACTAACGCTGAACCCCATGTCCAGCCGCCACCAAAGGCTTCTAATAATAACAACTGTCCACGTTGAATACGTCCATCACGAATGGCTTCATCTAAGGCCACTGGCACCGTCGCCGCACTGGTATTCGCATATTTATCAAGGGTCACCACCACTTGCGACATATCCATCTCCAATTTTTTGGCGGTGGCCGCAATAATACGTAAATTCGCCTGATGTGGCACCAACCAATCCAGATCGGATTTATCTAAATTGTTTGCGGTCAAGGTTTCTTCCACCACATTGGCCAATTCACGCACGGCTAATTTAAAGGTTTCGTTGCCTTGCATTTGAATAAAGCCTGATTGCGTTTCGCCACGTTGGGATTGTGGCAATAACAGGGTTTCATTGCGATCAGGACTGGCGTGTAAATGGGTAGAAATAATGCCTTGCTGTTCACTGGCCTCTAAAATCACCGCGCCGGCGCCATCACCAAATAAAATCACCGTGCCACGGTCCGTTTCATCTAAATTGCGAGAATTAATATCCGCCCCAATCACTAAGGCTTTTTTCACTTGCCCTGTACGAATAAATTGATCGGCCACGGATAAGGCATACACAAAACCCGTACAAGCCGCCGCTACATCAAAAGCAATGGCATCATCAATATTTAACAAGGTTTGAATTTGACAGGCCGCACTTGGATAAGCATGGGAATTGGTGGTAGTGCCAACCACAATAAGATCAATATCATTCGGATCAATCTGCGCTTGCACAAAGGCTTTTTGTGCGGCTTGGTAGCCCATGGTTGCCACGGTTTCATCAGGGCGAGCAAGACGGCGTTCACGGATCCCTGAACGGGTGACAATCCATTCATCGGAAGTGTCCACCATTTTTTCCAAATCGGCATTGGTTCTTATTTGTTCAGGTAAATAGCTACCTGTGGCTAAAATTCGACTGTGCATAATGTTCTCATTATTTTTCTAATAGCGTGCTAATCCCGCTAAAATTTTCTGTGGAATTTGTTGACGGACTTGTAATGCCGCATCTTTAATTGCATTGCTAAACGCCTCCACGTTCGCACTGCCATGGCTTTTCACCACCACGGAGGTCAATCCAATTAAAGATGCCCCATTGTATTTATCCGGATTAATGTTTTTTAAACGCTGATAACTACTAGGCAATAATTGACGCCCAAACCAACGCAATAACGGTTGGCATAATACATGCTGACGTGAATGACCTTTGAGCATATCAATGATATTCTTCGCCACGCCCTCTAAGGTTTTCAGCGCAATATTGCCCGCAAACCCATCACTCACAATCACATCCGCTTTGCCATTGAGCAAATCATTGCCCTCAATAAACCCGATATAATTAAGTGCGGTGTCTTTTTGCAACATTTCTGCCGCCGAACGAATGGACTGATGCCCTTTGATTTCTTCTACCCCAATATTCAGCAATGCCACTCGAGGATACACCAAATTTAATTGATGTTCAGCGAAAATCGCCCCCATCAAAGCAAATTGATACAGATTTTCCGCATCACAATCAATATTGGCGCCCAGATCTAACATCACCGAACATTGCCCCTCAATGGTCGGCAAGAGGGCCAACAAGGCAGGGCGTTGAATCCCTTTCAGCGGTTGCAAAATCACTTTTGACAATCCCATTAATGCGCCCGTATTGCCCGCACTGACACAGCCTTGCGCCTCACCTTTTTGCACCGCCTCAATAGCTAAACGCATGGACGTCCCTTTACTGTGACGTAAGGCATAGGCTAAACCTTGATTATTTTCAATTTGATGGGAAGTATGACAAAGGGTCAGACGTTTGGTGAGGTTTTCAGGTACATTTGCCAGCAAAGGCGAAATCTGTTGGCTATCGCCAAACAATAGCAAAGACAACATTGGATCAGCTTCCAATGCTTTTAACGATGCGGGGATAGTAATACGGGGACCTACGTCCCCGCCCATCACATCTAACGCTAGGGTTAGACGGCTCAAGTTATTACCTTATAACAGCAATTACTTATTGATCACTTTACGACCACGGTAAAAACCGTCAGCAGTAACATGATGACGTAAATGTGTTTCACCACTTGCTTTATCCACAGATACGGCAGCAGTAGTTAAGGCATCGTGTGAACGACGCATATCACGACGTGAACGAGATTTTTTATTTTGTTGAACAGCCACGGGCTTATCTCCTAAATTTTACTTTTGCTTTAAACTAGCTAATACAGAAAACGGGTTTGGTTTTTTTGCCAATTCCTCTGGCAATTCGCCGAAAACCTGTTCCACTACGGACACTTCACAGTGTTCAGATGAATGCATGGGTGCGATAGGCAAAGATAAAATAAATTCATCTTCAATCACGCCCAGTAAATCTATTTCGCCAAATTCATTAAATTCAATCGGCTCATAAATTTCGGGTAATTCATCAGTTTGATCCAAGTTTTTCACTGGGCTATAACAAAATTCACAGCGCAATGTTTGTACAAAAGGCGACTCACAACGCTGACATTCCAGTTCAACGTCCACCGTTGCCTCACCTTTTATCACCACCAACTTCTGTGGATCAATAAAAAACGATAATCTAACCTGTGCATCGTTAAGCACATTCAGCACAGACTGCCCAAGACGCTCAAGCTGACTGACAGCATAATAACCGTCATAATCCAACCGCCGTTGCGCATCTTTCACAGGATCTGTGGTTAGGGGTAGTTTTACCTTTTGCATAGGATGCGAATATTACCTGTTGGGGGCGAATTAGTCAAAGGAAATTATCATTTTTTGCGGAAATTTATGAAAAACCAATAAATTCGCCACATGGTAATAACAGTGTTAGACAAAGAAAAACCAACAACATTCTGTGGAACATTGTTGGTTAGGTTAAAATCAAGAGAACATCGCACCGCACTTTCCCCCAGTCGCATCTGGTTTTGGCAAAAGTGCGGTTATTTTTGGGGGAGATTATTCTTCTACCACCAATTTTTTGCCGTCATAGCTTACGGTACGCACTTCAGTTAATGCTTTACCGCCATCGGTTTCACCACCTACGAATAACACTTTGTTGTCATACGGTAAAGCGACACCGTAAGCGATGTTGTGCGGATAGTTACCAATGATTTTCCATGTGCCGTGTTTTGCATCTAACGCATAGAAATCGCTATGATAGGTTTTTTTCAAGCCACCAGTACGGTGTGCATCATTGATGCCTTTGGCATAGTTTGCACGAGCACCTGGGAAGTTTGCACCACCTGTTACGATGAAGTGACCATTGGTGTAGCCGCCCATACCGCCTGCGATACCGTCTTGTTGTTCATAACCTTTCGGTGCCGGTAAGTTGCCCAATTTTTTCCAGTCTTTCACGCCGTCTTTGGCAATGGTACCTTGTGCGGTGCCGTCTGTACGTAAGCCCGCTTTAATTTCACCGTTCACCACTAACAATTTGCCGTTGTTAATGCCCACTGACGCACCTGCACGGCCTGAGTATGGGAAGTAACCTTCGTTACGCCATGTGTTAGTGGCAGGTTCATAGCTGACGATTTCTGATGAGAAGAAAAAGTCTTGCGCACGTAAGTTGAAGTACGCATCAAAGATTGGTTTAGTTGCTGCGCCAATTTTTTCTTTATCTTTTTCTTTGTCTAAACCTGCAGAGGCTTTTTTCACATCTTGGAATAAGCCGTTCCAGATTTCTTGGTTAATACCACCGACAAAGTAAACTTTGCCGTTATTTGTTACACCTGTTGCACCCACGGCTGCACGTGGTGAACGTGTGTCTAATTTTGTCCAAGTGTTGCTGGCTGGATCATAAGAATAAGCATCGTTGATCACTTGGTTGTCGGCGACATCGTTATTTTGGAAACCACCGAATACATAAAGTTTGCCGTCAATGCCTGCAGCCACTGGTTGGTTACGTGAACCACCTGGGAATGCGGCTAATTCTTGCCATTGAGCGCCTTTTTCTTTTAAGTTAAGGGAGTAGAATTTGTCACCGCCTGAACCTAAGCCCACATAAACGGTGTCGCCAATTAAGGCACCGGCACCACTTTTAATACCCACCGGTAAATCTGGATATTGTGCAGCTTGGGCTGCGAAAGCAGTTAAACCTAATACGGATACAGCTAATAAAGATTTAGTGAATTTCATAGTAGAACTCCTTATGTGTGTTTAAATGTTAGCCATTTGGCATTAATAAATTCGGAATAAAGGTTATAATTTCTGGGAAAATCGTGATCAATATCAAGGTCACAAAGATTGGCACCAAGAATGGTAACACCCCTTTGGTAACGGTAGATACGGACATATTTCCCACACGAGCCACCACGAACAACGCCATGCCCATTGGTGGAGTTAAGATACCGATCATCATGTTCAATAAGGTCATCACCCCAAAGAAAATTAAGTCGATACCAAAATGTTGTGCAATTGGAATTAACATTGGCAATACTAAGAATTGCAATGCTAACGCATCAATAAACATACCCAAGAATAATAACAGTAAGTTAATCATCACTAACACGGTTAATGGAGAATCAGCCACCGCCATAAACATTTCCGCTAAACGCATGGCCACTTGTTCACGAGCAATCATGTCGCCAAAGAATGTCACGGTCATCACCATTAACACGGTTACACCGGTAATCGCTACGGCTTCGACACAGCTTTTGAACAATAATTGTACGGTTAATTCTTTGTACACAAAACGGCTGACAATAATGGAGTATGCCACGGCGACCACCGCCGCTTCGGTTGGGGTAAACAAGCCAGAGAAGATACCGCCGATAATCAAGATTGGGGTTAAAATGGCCCAGATACTGGATTTAAATGCGGCACAGAGTTCTGGCATGGTGGCTTTTGGTGTTCTTGGATAACCCCGTTTTTTACACACGAAGTAATTCATGATCATTAACGCAATGGTAATCAATATACCTGGTACGAAACCTGCCACGAACAATTTGGCAATGGATTGGTTGGCAATCACCCCATAAATAATCATGGAAATACTTGGTGGAACCAATGGACCGATAATACAAGAGGCTGCGGTAATACCACCACTGATGTCATCATCATAGCCCGCATCACGCATGGCTTTAATTTCTAATTGACCTAACCCACCCGCATCAGCAATAGCAGAGCCTGACATACCAGAGAACAGTAAACTTGCCCCGATATTCACATGGCCCATACCGCCAGTGTAGTGACCTAATAAGGATTTGGCGAAGTTAAAGATTCGTTCAGTGATACCACCACCGTTCATTAAAATACCGGTTAAAATAAAGAACGGCACACTTAATAATGAGAAACTGTTTAAACTGTCCACCAATTTATTGGCAGCACTGTTAACAACGTTCCAACGCGTCATGGAGAAATACAGCAAAGTGGCAATAAATAATGACCAACCCACTGGCGTGCCTAAGAACATAATCACGAGCCACACTACTAGCACCACATACACGGCATTGTCGCCCAGTTTTGCATATTGTGAAATACGTAACACTTTAAACACATCAGGGGAGAAGTATAAAAGTGCTAATAAAACCACCGCACCTATAGCAAACACCGTGGCAGATAAATAGGAGGTTTGATTAGTAAAGTTTTCGGTTTGTGCTTGTAAGAAACGAATGAGCACGAGCAAGGAAATAAAGGCTTGTGCGGCATATAACCATTTATCACTGATTTCTAACGCTACCAATTCAAAAGAGGCACCAATCCAGACTTTAAAACCCAAATGGATGAAAATAATGATACAAGCAAAAATCAACAGTTGCACAAAAGTATTGACCGCTCTTTTGACTTTGGGTGGCATGAGGTTGGTGATAAAGTCGAGATAAATATGTTGTTGGCTACGTACGGCCATACTGATCCCGAACATACTCACATAAATAAATAGCAATCTGGCTAATTCTTCTGACCAAATTAATGGCGAATTAAAGATTTGACGTGCGATAACTTGGGTAAGAAGAATTAAGAAAATAACGAACAACAACGTTCCGCCGACCCATTCTTCTAGTTTGTTAAAAAATTTCATAATCAACCTCGATAGTCGAGTAAAACAAAGAAACTTGATAAAACGCCTTACCCTCATAAGAGGAAGATGAGAGTAAGGCGAGAACGTGTTAATTATTTAATTTTTGAAAATTCATCAAAGGCATCTTGACCCACTTTGCCAACTTTTTTCAAGTATTCGTCATAGTAAGGTTTTAATGCAGCTTTGAATGGGGCTAGATCTGGTTTAGTCACGGTTACACCTTTGCTTTCAAAGAACGCAATGGCATTGGCTTCACCATCTTTAAATAATTTGGTGTGATATTCTGCTGCTTTTTCGGCCGCATCTTTCACCACTTTTTGTAAATCTTCCGGTAAATCCGCTAAGGTTTCATTACTGACTAAATAAAGTTGGTCATTTAAGATATGGTTAGTTAACGCTAAATATTTTTGTACTTCATAGAATTTTTGGTCTTTGATGGTTGGTAATGGGTTTTCTTGACCATCTACGGAGTTAGTTTGTAAAGCAAGATACACTTCAGAGAATGCCATTGGTGTTGGTGCTGCACCCACATATTTAGCAAAGGCTAAGTTAGTCGCCGCGTTTGGTACACGAAGTTTTAAGCCTTTCATGTCTTCAATGCTATTAATTGGGCGGTTAGAGGAGGTTTGACGTGTACCGTTATAGGCCACAGATAATAAGGTCATCCCTTGTTCATCATGTACTTTACGGAGTAATTCTTTACCGAAGTTGGTTTCTAATAAGGCTTTTTTGCTGAATTCAATGCTTGGTACCACATAAGGTAAAGCAAAGATTTCTGCTTCAGGGTAGAAAATTTGGAAACGCGCAGATTCCGCAAACGTGAAGTCTAAACCACCGTCTTTTAATTGTTTCATCATGGCGCGGTCGTCACCTAATTGGCTAGATGGGAACAATTTCACTTCAATTTTGCCCGCAGATTTTTCTTTCACTTCTTTTGCGAAGAATTCAGCCGCTTTATATTCATTTTGGCTAGTCCCTGCATTCATACCGAATTTTAAATCATAGTCTGCTGCGAAAGCAGAAGTTGCAAATGCAGAGGCTGCCACGCCAGCACAAAATGTAGCTAATAATAGTTTGTTGAATTTCATAGTACGCTCCTGTTTAAAAGATTGTCGGAATTTCTAGGGTTGAGATTAATTAAACCTATGTGGTTTTAATATGCTTTGCATTTTGGATCAAAAAAATCAAAAAAGAAATAGTTTTTTGAAGTAAAATTTCAAAAATGTGACAGAGATCACAAATTTGAAAAATTCTTGGTTTGATTTTGAATTTTTACTCCACTTTTTATTTTTTTTCGTCCTATAATAAGTGCCATATTTCACCAGCTTTTGCTTGATTGCTATAAATTTCAGCAAAGGAAAGATAAAAGGTCTTGCCATTTTTGTTGTTAGGGCGTAACCTAGCGAAAAAATGAAGTATTAATTCTTAATTATAAAAATATATGGAGTATATATGTCAAAAGTAGCTCATGCCGACGTGCTTACTCGAATCAAAAAAGGGTTTATTTCTTCTTGCCAACCTGTTGATGACGGCCCGATGGATAAACCTGAAATTGTGGCAGCCATGGCCCTTGCGTCACAACATGGCGGTGCGTCTGGTTTACGAATTGAGGGTGTGGAAAATCTAAAAGCAACCCGTCCTTTGGTTAACATTCCAATTATTGGCATTAAAAAACGGGATTTACCCGACAGCCCTGTGCGCATCACTCCGTTCTTACATGATATTGAGGACTTAGCGGCGGCAGGGGCGGACATTATTGCGGTGGACGGTACCAATCGCCCACGCCCAGTGGATATTGAAACTGCGGTGAAAAAAATCCATGAATGTGGCTGTTTAGCCATGGCGGACTGTTCTAATTTAGAAGAGGGTCTATATTGCCAAAGCCTCGGTTTTGATATTGTAGGCAGCACCATGTCAGGCTACACCGGCGGTGAAATTCCGAAAGAACCGGATTATCAATTAGTTAAAGATTTAAAAGCAGCCGGCTGTTTTGTGATGGCCGAAGGTCGTTATAACACCCCTGAATTAGCCAAAAGTGCCATTGAAAATGGCGCAGATGCCGTGACGGTTGGTTCGGCGTTAACCCGATTAGAACATATTGTGAGCTGGTTTGCGAATGCGGTGAAATCGGCAAGATAACCCTCATCCTATTTACCCTCACCCTAGCCCTCTCCCAGAGGGAGAGGGGACGGAAATAGGGGGTATTGGGTGCTGGGAATAAATAAAAGTAAATTAAATTTTATACTCCCTCATAACAATCCCCTCTCCCCTTGGGAGAGGGCTAGGGTGAGGGTAAAAAAGGAGCTTATATGCGTTGTTTAGCCCTCGATATTGGTGGCACAAAAATTGCAGCAGCGTTAGTGGAAAATAACCAAATCCAACAACGTCAGCAAATTGTCACCCCACAAGATGATGCCGTGAATGCCATGCACGAGGCCTTAGGCTCGTTGGTGCAACAATATGCTGGCCAATTTGATTTCGTCTCAGTGGCCTCCACAGGCATTATTAATCACGGTATTTTAACCGCACTTAATCCGAAAAATTTAGGCGGATTAGCGGAATTTCCGTTAAAAGACAGCATTGCTCGTCATACCGATAAACCAATTTTCTTGCTCAATGATGTACAAGCAGCGGCTTGTGCAGAATATCAAGAATTGGATCCGAAAAAAGTGCCAAATTTTGCCTTTATTGTGGTTTCTACTGGTGTCGGTGGCGGTATCATCTTAAACGGTGAATTGCAAACGGGGCCAAATGGCGTGGTGGGGCATATTGGCCATAGTTTGGCCGATCCCCATGGTGAAATGTGCGGTTGTGGCCGTCGTGGTTGCGTGGAGGCGGTAGCGGCAGGACGTGCCATTGAGCGTGATGCGCAAAAATGGGATAACCCTTGTTCACCAAAAGAAGTGTTTGAACGTTTTAGAAAAAATGACGAAAAAGCCACCGCACTCATACATCGTTCCGCCAACGCTATTGCCAATTTAGTGGCAGACTTGGTGATTTCATTGGATATTCAACAAGTGGTGATTGGTGGTAGTGTCGGGTTAGCGGAAGGCTATTTGCCTTTGGTCAAACACTACGTGCAAGCCATGCCGCATTTTTATCACTGTGAGTTAACCAACGCAAAATATGCCGGTGATGCAGGTTTAATTGGTGCAGCCTACTGGGGCGAATTGGAATTAGCGAAACAACCTTAATCTAGGGAGAACATATT
This sequence comes from Lonepinella sp. BR2271, assembly GCF_051851515.1. Lineage (NCBI taxonomy): Bacteria > Pseudomonadati > Pseudomonadota > Gammaproteobacteria > Pasteurellales > Pasteurellaceae > Lonepinella > Lonepinella sp. BR2271. The sequence continues at coordinate 50,171 of NZ_JBPDVF010000002.1, forward strand.
ATGGTTCAATCTAATGACGGTCGAAAAATTCTTGATACTATCGGGGCGTTACAAAATAGTCTCACCAAAACGGAAAAGCGGATTGCGGAACAAATTTTGGCCACGCCAGAATTATTGGTGCAATCTTCTTTATCGGAAATTGCACGCACCTTAAGCGTTGGTGAGGCGACCTTTATTCGCTTTTGTCGGAGTCTTGGCTTTAAGGGCTTTAGTGATTTTAAATTGGATTTTGCCATTGAAATTGCGACCCAAAGCCAACAACCCGTGGCTTTATTAGACACCAATATTGGGCAGAAAGACAAACCCAGACAAATTGCCACCAAGTTGCAAAATGTGATTAATCGAGTGGTTGGTGAAACCATTAATTTGTTAGATTTTGACGAATTGAATAAAGTGGTGAAAGCCATGCGTCAAGCCAAACGGATTTTCTTATTTGGTGTTGGCTCCTCAGGTGTAATTGCCGAGGGGGCAAAAAATAAATTAATGCGGATTGGTTTTCAGGTAGACGCCGAAAACAACAATCATTTTATGTATATGCAAGCCTCGCTGATGCACAAAGGCGATGTGGTCATCGGGATCAGCCATTCAGGCACTTCACCCGAAACCACCAAAGCCTTGGAAATTGCAAAAGAGGCGGGGGCAATAACGGTGGCGATTACCCATAATTTGCGTTCACCGATTACCAAAGTGTCTGATTATGTACTCAACAACGGCAATCGCCAAGGGCAGTTGCAGGGCGACTCTGTCGGTACACAAATCACCCAATTATTCGTGCTTGACCTAATTTATGCACTTTTAGTGCAAGCCGAACAAGAAAAAGCAACACAATCTAAACAAAAAACTGTTGATGTCATTGTGCAACAACGTGATAAATAATATAGGAGAAATTTCTTTATGAAAAACTTAAAAGGTATTTTCAGTGCGTTATTGGTGTCTTTTAACGAAGACGGTTCTGTGAATGAAAAAGGCTTACGCCAAATCATTCGCCACAACATTGATAAAATGAAAGTGGACGGCTTATATGTCGGCGGTTCTACCGGTGAAAACTTTATGCTTTCTACCGAAGAGAAAAAACAAATCTTCCGCATTGCGAAAGATGAAGCCAAAGACCAAATTGCGTTAATTGCCCAAGTGGGTAGCGTCAACTTAAAAGAAGCGGTGGAATTAGGTAAATACGCCACTGAATTAGGTTATGACAGTTTATCTGCGGTCACGCCGTTCTACTACAAATTCAATTTCACAGAAATCAAACATTACTACGAAACTATTATTGCAGAAACCGGCAATAACATGATCGTGTACAGCATTCCGTTCTTAACTGGGGTGAATTTGGGCGTAGAACAATTCGGCGAACTTTACCAAAATCCAAAAGTTATTGGGGTGAAATTCACCGCAGGCGACTTCTACTTACTTGAACGTGTGAAAAAAGCCTATCCAAATCATTTAATTTGGGCAGGTTTTGATGAAATGATGTTACCAGCCTCAAGCCTTGGTGTAGACGGTGCGATTGGTTCAACCTTTAACGTGAATGGTATCCGTGCAAGACAAATTTTTGAATTAACCAAAGCGGGCAAAATTGAAGAGGCGTTGAAAGTTCAACATGTGACTAACGATTTAATCGAAGGTATTTTAGGCAACGGTTTATACTTAACCATCAAAGAAATCTTGAAATTACAAGGTGTGGATGCAGGTTACTGCCGTGAACCGATGACATCGAAAGCCACTGCGGCTCAAGAGGCTCGTGCGAAAGAATTGTATGAGCAATTTCTTAAATAAGTCAAAAAATAATTAAAAAACACCGCAGTTACAACCCCCTCTCCCTCTGGGAGAGGGTTGGGGTGAGGGTGACATCTCTCACTATTTCGTTTTACCCTCACCCTAGCCCTCTCCCAGAGGGAGAGGGGACACTGGACAGATGATAAACTGCGGTGTAAAAATTGAAACTATTTCAAGGAGATAATATGCGTTTAATTCCCTTACAAAATACCGCTCAGGTAGCAAAATGGTCTGCACGTCATATTGTTGATCGCATTAATCAATTTAAACCCACTGAAAATCGTCCTTTCGTGCTTGGTTTGCCAACCGGTGGCACACCGCTACAAACTTACAAAGAACTTATTGCATTATATCAAGCGGGCGAAGTGAGCTTTAAGCACGTGGTGACATTTAATATGGATGAATATGTCGGCTTACCAGAAGAACATCCTGAAAGTTACCACAGCTTTATGTATAACAATTTCTTCAATCATATTGATATTCAAAAGGAAAATATCAATATCTTGAACGGCAATGCAGAAAATCCCGATGAAGAATGCCACCGTTACGAAGAAAAAATTAAATCTTACGGCAAAATTAACCTATTTATGGGTGGCGTTGGCGTTGATGGTCATATTGCATTCAACGAACCTGCCTCCTCTTTGGCCTCTCGTACCCGTATTAAAACCTTAACACCCGATACCATTATTGCGAATTCCCGTTTCTTTGATAACGATGTGAATAAAGTACCAAAATATGCCTTAACCATCGGGGTTGGCACCTTGTTAGACGCAGAAGAAGTGATGATTCTTGCCACTGGACATAACAAAGCCCTTGCAGTACAAGCAGGTGTGGAGGGTTCAATCAACCATTTCTGGACCATCAGTGCGTTACAGCAACATCGTCATTATATTTTGGTGTGTGACGAACCGGCCACTCAAGAGCTTAAAGTAAAAACCGTGAAATATTTTACGGAATTAGAATCTCGTGCCATTCATTCCGTGGTGAATGATTAACTAAGGAAACGAAAATGAAATATGCACTGACCAATGCGGTAATTTATACGGGCCATGACGTACTTTATGGCCATGCGGTGATTGTCGAAAATGACAAAATCGTTGATATTATTCGTCAAGAACAGGTGCCTACTGACATTCAACATCTTGATTTAAAAGGTAATAACCTCACTGCTGGATTTATTGATCTGCAACTTAATGGTTGCGGTGGGGTCATGTTTAATGACCAAACCAGCGTGGAAACCTTGGAAATCATGCAAGAAACCAATGTACGTTCTGGTACCACCAGCTTTTTACCGACCTTTATCACCTCACCGGATGAGGACATGAAAAGTGCGGTGAAAATTATGCGAGAATATTTGGCTAAACACCAAAACCAAGCCCTCGGCTTGCATTTGGAGGGGCCGTATATTAGCGTAGCGAAAAAAGGCACCCATCAGCCAGAATATATCCGTGAAATTTCGCCAGAAATGAAAGATTTCTTGTGTCAAAATGCGGATGTGATCACCAAATTAACCTTAGCGGCTGACAATCCAACGGTGGAACATGTGCCTGATTTTGTGAAGGCGGGGATCATTGTGTCCTTGGGGCATTCCAATGCCACTTATGAGCAAGCGAAAGATTCGTTCAAAAAAGGCATTACATTTGCCACGCACTTACACAACGCCATGTCGCCGGTCAGTTCTGGACGAGATATGGGCGTGGTCGGTGCGGTGTTAGACAGTGATGACATTTACACGGGCGTGATCGTCGACGGCTTACACGTGGCGTTCGGCAACGTCAAAATTGCGAAACGGGCCAAAGGCGATAAACTCTGTATCGTCACCGACGCTATTGCGCCAGCGGGATCGGACATTAAAGAATTTACCTTTGTGGGTAAAACCATTTATGTGCGTGACGGCAAATGTGTGGATGCCAACGGCATTTTAAGCGGCGCCTCCATTACCATGATTGAAAGCGTGGAAAATGCAGTGAAAGAAGTGGGTATTCCCTTAGAAGAAAGCCTCAGAATGTGTAACCTTTACCCTGCTCGAGCCATTGGCGTGGCGGATAAGTTAGGGTCCATTGAAGTGGGCAAAATTGCCAACTTGACTGTGTTTACCCATGATTTCAACGTGGTGAATACTGCGGTGAATGGGGTTTGGCAGTTGGATTAAATGCTATCGGGCGGACACATCGGTCCGCCCTACATTTTTATAGCACGGCTAATGCTTTTTCATAGTTTGGTTCACTTTTGGTTTCGCTGACCAATTCGGCATGTAGCACCTTGTTATTTTCATCTAACACGATCACCGAACGTGCAGTTAAGCCCGCTAACCCGCTGCTAGTAATATTCACGCCCAATTTTTCATGTAACGATTTATCACGGAACGTAGACAGGGTTTGCACATTCTCAATCCCCTCTGCGCCACAAAAACGAGCATGAGCAAAAGGCAAATCGGCGGAAATACACAACACCACGGTATTATTTAAATCTGCGGCCTGTTGATTAAATTTACGTACCGACGTCGCACAAATCCCCGTATCAATGCTCGGGAAAATATTCAGAATTTTACGTTTTCCGGCAAAATCCGCCAAGGAAACATTGTCTAATTGACTGTTGGCAAACACCAGATTTTCAACTGTTTCGCCTACCTGTGGGAAATGACCCGCGACATCAATGGGCTGACCGGCTAAAGTGACTTGTGTCATATTTTTCTCCTTAATTTATCAATAACACTTAACCCGAGGGCTAATTTCATTCATAATAATGGAATATTATTAGCAAGAGTTCAAGGATTTTATATGGATTTCGCCCATTTCAAGCATACAATTAAAATTGTGTTTTTCGATATTGATGAAACATTGATCGTCAAAGATAAGGATTTTTTACCTCACTCGGTGTTGCCCGCCATTCAACAATTACAGCAAAAAGGCATTATTCCCGCCATTGCCACCGGTCGCTCGCCTTGCAGTTTTCCACCGAAAATTAAAGCATTAGTGCAACAAGCCGGCCTGAATACCTTTGTCACCATGAACGGGCAATATGTGGTACATCAGGGTCAAGTGGTGGATAAATTACCCATTCCGACGCAAAAGATTGCCGAGGTCGTCGCCTTTTTTGAGCAACAACAGATTGATTATGCCTTTGTGTCTAATGAACATTTGGCGGTATCTCGCATTACGGATCAAGTGCGAAGTGCGGTGGATCCGTTGAAAACCGCTTATCATATTGACAAAGACTACTATCAACATCATGAAGTGTTCCAAATTCTACCATTTTATGATGAAAGCCAAGATGAATTGGTGCAAAATTCTGGCATTTTAAATGGCTTAAAAACCGTACGTTGGCACGAGCAATCGGTGGATTTATTTGATGTACAAGGTTCCAAAGCGCGGGGCATTTTGCATTTGTTAAACCATTTGGGCTTGTCAGTAGAAAATGCGATGGCCTTTGGTGACGGCTTAAATGATTTGGAAATGTTAAGTACCGTTGGGGTTGGCGTAGCCATGGGTAACGCTTGTGATGAATTAAAAGCGGTGGCGGATTTTGTGACCGATCATATTGAGCAAGATGGCATTGCGCATTTTCTGCAAAAAGCCGGATTAATCAAAGCATAACCCCCAAAAGGTGAGCGGCGCGAGAAATTTAGGTTTGCACTCAAAATTAAATAAATGTAAACTATTCTCATTATACTATGTTAAGGATTGACAAATGAAACCTAAATTATTTTCTCCTTCTCTCTTTTCTCGTTCCGCATTAGCACTTGCTTTAATTAGCATTTTTCCCACCGCACTTTGGGCGGCTGAAGACACCACCGCACAAGGACAGCGTGAGATTAATCGCCATTTTGAAGATCAACGCATGAATGGCAAAAACACCGATAACCCGCTACAATCTCAACGAATTCAACCACACAGACCGCAAAGCGTGGCCGCACCCCAAACGCATTCATTATCCATCAGCAAAGAAGAACTGGCGCACCAACCAGAATTAGTGATCCGCGCCCTATTACCTGCCGTCGCGCAAGGCAATGCGGATACGGTGGCGATTTTATACCCGATTTATCAGAAAATTGACGCTAAATGGCAAGATCCCTTGCTAACCCAATGGCAACAAGCCATTTTAGCGCGCAAAGAACAAAATTACAGCCAATCTATCCGCCTCTATCGTGCTATTTTGGCTCAACATAATGATGTGTTCCCCGTGCGCCTGCAATTGGCCGTCACCTTATTTGAAAACAAAGAATATGACGCGTCCGAGGGACAATTCGAGAAATTACGCAGTGAAAAAATGGCACCAGAAGTGGCGCGTTTAATTGATACGTATATCAACGCCATTCATCAACAAGATCGTTGGAGTTTTGGCGGTGGGTTTACCTATTTACATGATCCAAACATTAATAATGCCCCCAAATCAGGCACCACCTATGGCAACTGGACACCGCCTAAACGTCAATCGGCACAAGGTTTTGGTTATAATCTGGACGCCAGCAAAAAATGGTCGTGGGGCAATGGTTTTTACCACCAGTTAGACCTTTCCCTGTACGGCAAATATTACTGGAACAATAAAAAATACAATGAAATGACCCTGCACGGTGGCTTTGGCTTAGGTTATCAAACTGGACGTACTGATCTCAGTTTAATTCCTTTTTGGGAACAAACCCTTTACGCCGGCGGCCGTGAAAGCAGCGAAAGTCTAAAACGTTTCTCTAAATCAGGCGGGGCCGATCTGGCCTTTAGTTATTGGATCAATCCAAAATGGCAATGGCGTGCCAATTATCAATATAGCGAACAACGCTACACCGAGCGTAAACACTTAAACGGCAACACCCATTATATTTCCAGCGGATTAAGTTATTTACGCAACGCTCAACAATATTGGTATGTCAACCTCAGCTATAACCGTACTGGCACGCGAGATGCGGATGACAGCTATATCCGCCGAGCAATCAATCTCGGTTGGGTGCAAGAATGGGGCAAAGGCCTTTCCACGCGGGTGAATTTAAGCTATGGGCAAAAACATTACAAAGGCCCAATGCCGATTTTTAATATTACCCAACGTAATAAAGAATACGGCGCGGCCCTTTCCGTTTGGCACCGCGCCATTCATTACAAAGGCATTACGCCACGCTTAACATACAGTTACCACAAAACCAAAAGTAACCATGTGTTCTATACCTATGATAAACATCAGGTATATTTAGAATTGAGTAAACGCTTTTAATTGGCTTTATTTTCACCGCACTTTACTCGTTTTCTTTTAAAAGAAATAAGACCTAATAACAATCCGCACGTTTTACGTGCGGATTGTTATTGCCTTTCGTCTATTTTTTAAAACAAAATTGCTCAAAAAAAAAACAATGTTAGAATACCTTGTCTTTTTAAGACAAAATTAGCCATCCTTTGATTTTACTGACATTGAAAAGAGAGTAACAAAATGAGCGACAAAATAACGAAAGCGATTGAATTATTTGCCAATAAACGATTTGTAAAAATCTATAAAATCATATTACTCATACCTATATTTTCCAGCTTACTTTGGTTATTTGGTGCTATTTCAGGGGACACGGTTTTATTTATATGGCTTATCACCTTTCTTTTACCTATGGCATTTACAGAGTTCAACACAAATGCCCGATGTGAAAATTGTAAAGCATTAATTATCCCAACGGGTCTTAAAGTGATTGGAACAGAAATAACAGGGCAAAGCGAACCTAGGATTGAATTTCAAACCAAAAAAAATGCTTACGGAGATATAACGAAACTTGTGGAAGTGAGAAAAGTAACTCGTTATTATAATCAAACTTGTCAATGTCCCAAATGCGGTCATATTACTCACAGACAGTATTCAAAAACCGTAGAAATATAATCAACATTTTCCAAAAACCAGCCTTTAAGCTGGTTTTTTTATAAATAAGTAGACAAATTGATTGGCATAAATTTAGACACTACGCCCTATTAGAAAAAAACAAGGCGAATCCATTTGATTCGCCCTACTCTATTTTAGTCAAAGCAGTAAAAAATTAATAGACACCTTGTGCCAACATGGCATCAGCAACTTTAACGAAACCAGCCACGTTTGCCCCCACCACATAGTTAATATTTTTGCCCTCACCTGAACCATATTTTTTACAGTTGGCATGAATATCTAACATAATGCTGTGTAATTTAGCATCGACTTCTTCACGGCTCCAGTATAAACGTTGTGAACCTTGTGCCATTTCTAAACCAGATGTCGCTACCCCACCGGCATTGGCAGCTTTACCTGGTCCAAATAATACATCAGCCGCTAAGAACGCATCAGTCGCTTCAATAGTGGTTGGCATATTAGCCCCCTCAGCCACTAATTGTACGCCATTGGCAATGAGTTTTTGTGCATCAGCTAATTCAATTTCATTTTGGGTTGCACAAGGCAATGCAATATCCACTTTTACTCCCCAAGGACGTTGACCTGCATGATATTCTAAGCCGAATTGTTCCGCATAATCTTTCACACGACCACGTTTCACTTCTTTAATTTCGATTAAGGCAGCTAATTTTTCTGCGGTGAAACCGTCTTTATCATAAACATAGCCCGATGAATCTGAACAGGTAACCACTTTTGCACCAAGTTGTAACGCTTTTTCAATCGCATATTGTGCAACATTACCTGAACCTGAAACAGAAACAGTTTTACCTTGGAAAGATTGACCTTTTTCCGCTAACATGGCTTGTGCAAAATAAACTAAGCCGTAACCTGTGGCTTCAGGGCGAATTAAGCTCCCACCAAAGGAAAGCCCACGACCCGTAAATACGCAAGCAGCTTGGTTAGATAATTTTTTCATATACCCTGCAAGATAGCCCACTTCACGACCACCTACACCAATGTCGCCTGCTGGCACGTCAGTATCTGGACCAATATGACGATATAATTCTGCAATTAATGCTTGGCAGAAACGCATCACTTCCGCATCAGATTTACCTTTTGGATCGAAGTCGGAACCGCCTTTCGCCCCCCCCATTGGCAAGGTTGTTAAGGCATTTTTGAAGATTTGTTCAAAACCTAAGAATTTTAGGATAGATAAGTTAACTGATGGGTGAAAACGCATACCGCCTTTAAATGGACCAATCGCACTATTGAACTGCACACGGAAAGCACGGTTGACTTGGGTTTGACCTTTGTCATCAGTCCATGCGACACGGAATTGGAATGCACGTTCAGGTTCAACTAAACGTTCTAATAACGCTTGTGAGCGGTATTTTGGATTTTTTTCAATAAAAGGCCAAATGGATGTCAGAACCTCACGCACGGCTTGTAAAAATTCAGGTTGATGACCGTCACGTTGTGCCACGTAAGCTAAAAATTGTTCTAATGATGAGACTGTGTTAGACATAATATGTTTCCTTTTTTAATATGAGTAATAGGTTTGTTTGCAATCGCTGTTTGAACAGCTCGGGTTCTACTATGCAAAAACGCCATTCAAAATGCAATGCTTTTTTTCATCTTCTCAAAAGATAAATCAACACCACTAAATGGAAATTATTTTCATTCATTAAAAAGCGATAAAAATTATATTTTTTCTAAATAAATGACAAAATCGTCAATTTTTGTTTAAAATAACATTCAAATAATCATGAAATTATATAGATACAATTATCCACTCATATAAAATTAGATAAGATTTAAAATAAACAACATTTATTTATATTTAATTTAATCATTAAGGCGTTTATATAAATATAATGTTTGATATATTTACACAAACCCTTATTCAATCTAAGATGAATTTTACCTATATAACGAAATAACAAAGTGCGGTGTAAAATCGCTTGTTTTTCCCACTTTGTTAGCTAAAACGATTTTACTTTTACTCTATTTGCAGGAAGACAACTTATGACAACGCTATATGATCGCAGTGAAGTGCGTGAAAACTGCGGTTTTGGGCTGATCGCCAATATTGACGGCGTGCAGAGCCACAAAGTCGTACGTAATGCCATTTTAGGCTTATCTCGGATGCAACATCGTGGAGCGATTTTATCAGACGGTAAAACTGGCGATGGTTGCGGTTTATCTATTCAAATGCCAGAAACCTTTTTTCGCCATATCGCCGATGAGAATGGCTTTTCCTTAGCCAAAAATTTTGCGGTGGGTCAGATTTTTTTACCGCAAGATGAGAAATTAATAGCCGAATTTATTGAGATTATTAATCAAGAACTGACCGAAGAAACCTTAGGCATTGCCTATTGGCGTGATGTGCCAACCAATCCATCGGTTTTAGGCTCAATCGCTCTTGCAGATATGCCAGCGATCAAACAGGTGTTTATTAATGCACCGAGCGGTTGGCGAAATCAAGACTTGCAACGCCGTTTATTTGTGGCTCGTCGTCGTATTGAAAAACGTATCAGCCATGATGATTTTTATATTTGTAGTTTTTCTAATCAAACTGTGATTTATAAAGGTTTGTGTATGCCGAAAGATTTGCCGAAATTCTATACAGATTTAGCCGATCTACGCATGCAATCTGCGATTTGTTTATTCCACCAACGTTTTTCCACCAATACCCAACCCCGTTGGAAATTAGCTCAACCATTCCGCTATTTAGCCCATAATGGTGAGATTAATACCATTTCAGGCAACCGAGCTTGGGCGAGAGCAAGGGGTTATAAATATCGCACGCCGTTAATTCCAGATTTACAAACTGCTGCACCGTTCGTCAATGAAAGTGGCTCGGATTCTAGCTCGTTGGATAATATGCTGGAGCTGTTTGTGTGTGGCGGTATGGATTTATTCCGTGCCATGCGTTTATTAGTACCGCCTGCGTGGCAACATAACCCTGACATGGACGATAATCTGCGAGCTTTTTATGATTTTAACTCTATACACATGGAACCTTGGGACGGTCCTGCTGGAATTGTGCTGTCTGACGGTCGTTATGCTGCTTGTAACCTAGACCGTAATGGTTTACGCCCAGCTCGTTATGTGATCACCGAAGATCGCTTAATTACTATCGCATCAGAAATCGGTATTTGGGATTATGCACCTGATGAAGTGGTAGAAAAAGGACGGGTTGGACCGGGGCAATTATTAGTGATTGATACCAAAAAAGGGCGTTTAGTGCATTCCGATGAAATTGATAATGAAGTTCGCTCCAGACACCCTTATCGCCAATGGCTAGATAAAAACGTCAAACGCTTAGTACCATTTGATCAAGTAGATGATAGCCAAATTGGTGCGACAACGTTAAGCGAACAAGAGTTATTGGTGTATCAAAAACAATTCTTATACGATAACGAAGAAATTGAGAATATCATTCGTGTACTGGGTGAGAACGGACAAGAAGCGGTCGGTTCGATGGGTGATGATACGCCATTTGCGGTGCTATCTGAACGTCCACGAGTAATTTTTGATTATTTCCGTCAATATTTTGCACAGGTAACAAACCCACCGATTGACCCATTACGTGAAGCTCATGTGATGTCATTAAACACGAGTATCGGACGTGAAATGAGCGTGTTCTTTGAAGCGGAAGGAATGAGCCATCGAGTCAGTTTTAAATCACCGATTTTGGTCTATTCCGATATGCAACAAATTTTGGATTTGCCACAACAATATTATAAACACCAAATTTTAGACGCAACCTATAACCCCGATGAAATGAGCTTAAAACAAGCCATTGAAAATCTGTGTGAAGAAGCCAAAAGTGCGGTGCAAAATGGTGCAGTTTTATTAACCGTATCCGATCGCAATATTAGTAAATTCTATCAACCGATTCCAACTGCCTTGTCAGTAGGGGCATTACAAAATCAATTAGTGTCTGCCAATTTACGTTGTGATACCAATATTTTAGTCGAAACTGCCGAAGCTCGCAGTCCGCATCATTTTGCGGTGTTACTTGGTTTAGGGGCAACTGCTATTTATCCGTATCTTGCCTATGAAACCTTAGGGCAAATGGTGAAAACAGGTTCAATCAAAAAATCCTTACGTCAAGTGACGGCAAATTTCCGTTATGGCATTGATAAAGGCTTGTACAAAATTATGTCAAAAATGGGGATTTCCACCATTTCATCTTATCGTTGTGCCAGATTATTTGAGTTAGTGGGTATGAGTTCAGAAATTACTGATCTTTGTTTCCCTGGGATTACTAGTCGAATTGAGGGTGCCAGCTTTGCGGATTTTGACCAGCAACTTAGTCAATTACGCAAACGGGCATGGCGACCAAGTCAAGATTTGGATATGGGCGGATTCTTGAAATTCAAACCGCAAGGGGAATATCACGCCTATAACCCAGATGTGGTGATGAACTTGCAAAAAGCCGTCAATAGCGGTGATTATGAGCAATACAAAGCCTATCGTGATGCCGTGAATCATCGTCCTGTGGCGACCATTCGTGATATGTTAAAGCTCAAAACAGACCCCAATAATGCGATTGATGTTGCACAAGTTGAGCCAGCGGAAAATCTATATAAACGCTTTGACAGTGCCGCCATGTCTATCGGTGCATTAAGTCCAGAAGCACACGAAGCCTTAGCCACGGCAATGAACCGTTTAGGTGGTTATTCAAATTCAGGTGAGGGCGGTGAAGATCCGAAACGCTATGGCACGGAAAAAGTGTCTAAAATCAAACAGGTCGCCTCTGGTCGCTTTGGGGTAACGCCTGCTTATTTAATGAGTGCGGAAGTGATTCAAATTAAAGTGGCACAAGGAGCAAAACCCGGTGAGGGCGGTCAATTACCAGGAGATAAAGTGACCCCTTATATTGCACAATTACGCTATGCGGTGCCGGGGTCAACCTTGATTTCACCACCACCGCACCATGATATTTATTCCATTGAAGATTTAGCTCAATTAATTTTCGATCTCAAACAAATTAACCCGAAAGCGTTAATTTCGGTGAAATTAGTGTCTTTACCAGGTGTGGGAACGATTGCCACTGGCGTCGCCAAAGCCTATGCCGATCTGATCACCATTGCAGGTTATGACGGTGGTACTGGGGCAAGTCCATTATCCAGCGTGAAATACGCAGGTTCGCCGTGGGAATTAGGTTTAGCTGAAGCACAACAGGCGTTAGTGGAAAATAATTTGCGTCATAAAGTGCGGTTGCAAGTGGATGGCGGTTTAAAAACTGGTTTAGATATTGTCAAAGCCGCTATTTTAGGGGCAGAAAGTTTTGGTTTCGGTACAGGTCCAATGGTGGCATTAGGTTGTAAATACTTGCGTATTTGTCACTTAAATAACTGTGCCACTGGTATTGCGACCCAAGACGAAACCTTACGCAGTAAACATTATACTGGCTTGCCAGAAAAAGCCATGAATTACTTTAAATTTATTGCACAAGATGTGCGTGAGATTTTAGCCCAATTAGGCGTAGAAAAACTCACCGACTTAATCGGTCGCACCGATTTATTGGAAATTATTGATGGTCATACGGGTAAACAACGTGGTTTAGATTTAACTAAATTACTCTATTCGCCACAAGTGCCAGCTGGCAGTGCAAGATATTGTACGCAACACAATCCACCATTTGACAAAGGTTTGTTAAACAAAGCGATTGTAGAACAAGCGCAAGAGGCGTTAGAAAGTGGCTTGAATAGTGAAATGAATTTTGACGTGAGCAACCTAGATCGTTCTATTGGAGCAACGCTTTCTGGTATTTTGGCAGCACGTTACGGCAATCGTGGTAATCCATTGCAAGAATTTAATATTAATTTAACGGGTACCGCTGGACAAAGTTTAGGGGTATGGCTAGCAGGTGGCGTGAATCTGACCTTAACAGGTGATACTAACGACTACGTGGGTAAAGGTATGGCTGGCGGTCGTATAGTGATCAAACCGCACGCAGGTGTTTCATTCAAGGCGGAAGATGCCACCATTGCGGGCAACACTTGTTTATATGGTGCCACTGGCGGTGAATTATTTGCCTCAGGACGTGCTGGCGAACGTTTTGCGGTGCGTAATTCTGGTGCATCCGCCGTAGTGGAAGGTATCGGCGATAACGGTTGTGAATATATGACTGGCGGTATCGTCACCGTGTTAGGCAAAACGGGGATTAACTTTGGTGCTGGCATGACGGGTGGATTCGCTTATGTGCTTGATACAGATGGCGGTTTTAAACAACGGCTTAACCCTGAATTAGTAGAGGGTTTAAGCATTGTGGATTTACCAACTCATCAAGAGCATTTACGTGGCTTAATTTCTCGCCATGTGGAATTAACCCATAGTGGTATTGGTGAACGTATTTTGGCTAACTGGGAACAATATGTTTCGCAATTTGTGTTAATTAAACCGAAAGCCAATGATGTCAATGGGTTATTAGGGCATAAACGCCGTACCGTGAATGAATTAGGTGCGTTAGCTCAGTAATAAAAATTTGTGGGATTTTCACCGCACTTTATTTAAGCCAAAGTGCGGTGGAAAAAGAAAAAGTTTTTAAAGATTTGAAGGAATAAACTATGGGTCGTGGAAACGTCTATCAATTTATCGACTTGCAACGTGTGGATCCACCGAAAATTCCACTTAACGTAAGAAAAACCGAGTTTGTGGAAATTTACAATGTATTTAGCGATACACAGGCACAATCTCAAGCGGATCGCTGTTTGGAGTGTGGCAATCCTTATTGTCAAAACAAATGTCCGTTACATAATAATATTCCGAACTGGCTACGTTTAGCCCATGAGGGACGTATTATTGAAGCGGCAGAATTAGCTCATTCCACCAACAGTTTGCCAGAAGTCTGTGGTCGTGTTTGTCCACAAGATCGCTTATGCGAGGGGTCATGTACCTTAAATGACGGATTTGGTGCCGTCACCATTGGTAATGTGGAAAAATATATCACTGAAAAGGCCTTTGAAATGGGCTGGAAACCAACTATTAATGCCGTTCCAACGGGTAAAAAAGTGGCTATTATCGGTGCTGGACCTGCTGGCTTAGGTTGTGCCGATGTATTACTTCGTAACGGTGTAGAAGTCAGTATTTACGAACGCCAACAAGAAATTGGGGGCTTGCTCACCTTTGGTATTCCTGCATTCAAACTGGAAAAAAGCGTGATGACACGTCGCCGTGAGCTATTTACCGAATTAGGCGTAAAATTCCACTTAGGAGTAGAAATTGGCAAAGATATCACACTAGACGAACTGGTCGCACAGTATGATGCAGTATTCTTAGGTGTCGGTACCTATCAAGGCATGAAAGCAGATATTCCCAATGAAAATGCCACTGGCGTTTATTCCGCCTTACCATTTCTCATCGGCAATACGCAACATTTACTCGGCTTTGATGCCCCTGATTTTGTGAATATGCAGGGTAAACGTGTGGTGGTACTGGGTGGCGGTGATACTGCTATGGACTGCGTGCGTACTTCGGTTAGACAAGGTGCGGTGGAAGTCACCTGTGTTTATCGCCGTGACGCTGCCAATATGCCTGGTTCGAAAAAAGAATATCATAACGCGAAAGAAGAGGGTGTTGATTTTGAATTTAACGCTCAACCGGTAGAAATCGAAGCCGATCCACTGGAAATTCAAACCGACGCCTCTGGCAAAGTGACTGGCATTAAAATTGTCCGCACCCAAATGGGCGAACCTGACAACAACGGCCGTCGCCGTGCGGAAGTCATTCCAAACAGTGAAGAAGTGGTGGCATGTGATGCGGTGGTTGTGGCATTCGGTTTCGCCCCCCATGCCATGCCATGGCTTGATACGGTGGGTGTGGAAGTGGATCAACGTGGCCGTATTAAAGCCAACGGCGAACTCACCCAACAAACCGCTAACCCAAAAATCTTCGCCGGTGGCGACATTACCCGAGGATCGGACTTAGTGGTAACCGCCATTGCCGAGGGACGCCGTGCCGCAGAGGGAATAATGGAGTATTTGGAGGTATAAGCGCGAAATATAGCGTATTTTTCCTCAGATTTGCTCAATCCCGCACACCTGTGCGGGATTTATTTTTGTGTTTTTTTCGTCTAATTGCTAGCACATTGCCAAAAAGTTCCCGCAAAAAATGTGATCTAGCTCACATTTTTGAAAAAAACTTTCTTAATTCTCTTTATTTCTGAATTTTTACTTTAATAAAAAATGATAGATTAAATTTATTCCTTATAAATCATTGTGTTATAAAAACCAAAAAAGAGAAAAATAAAAACTTTCTTTCAAATTTGTGATCTAGATCTCATTTTTAACCACAATATGCGTTAGCATAACGCATTGATTTATATATAAATCCGCTTTTTTAGCTAAAATCTCACCGCATTGACATAAAAAAATAATTCATTTAAATTTCACATCAAGAAGTAAAACTTCAAAAGCAAAGCAATTTGCTAAACTCTAGTCGAAAATGATCGATTTGTTACTTAACCAAAATAAGGAAACATTATTATGAAAAAAACACTTATCGCTCTAGCCGTCGCAGCCTTAGCTTCTAGCGCTGCAAATGCAACTGTGGTTTATCAACAAGATGGCACAAAAATTGATATTGATGGACGTGTTTCATTACAAATCCGTAATGATACCGGCAAACGTTCCGATTTAGTAGATAAAGGCTCTCGTTTACGTGTTCGTGCATATCAAGATATCGCAAATGGTTTTCAAGCCTTAGCTAACTATGAGTTACGTTTCACTTCAAAAGACATTGGTGATAGTATTCATTCTAAACGTATGTTCGGTGGGATTTCACATCCTGACATCGGTACATTGACATTCGGTCGTCAATTATTGACTGGTGATGCTATCGGTGTTGCTGACTTCACTTATGAACGTAGTTCAATCACCAAAATGGTAGACCAAGCAAACAAAGCCATTCACTTTGAATCTGCAGTTTGGGGCGGTTTCCATTTCAGTGCAGACTATGTATTTGGTGATGCTGCGAAAGAAAGAACTTCTTATAAAGATGATGATGGTAATACAATCAAGAAAAAAGGTTATTCTGCAGATGATGGACGCACCTATCAAGTTGGTGCTTATTACAATGGTAAATTCGGTGATTTTGGTTTAGATATTGAAGCTGGTTACAGTGAAGCCTTGAATGGTAATTATGCCGATGATGAGTATAAAACAAAAGCAGGTGGTGCTGGTATCCGTGTTTCCTATGATAAATTCGCTTTAGGTTTTGACTGGGCAGGTATCAAAGCTGACAGAACAGGAAATGACATTAACAACAAAAATGCCTTTACTAAATTCCGTGTAGGTAATATCACACACGAAAAATTAAATCAATATGAAATCGGTTTGAAATATCAAATCACACCACAAAATAAAGTTTATGCTGAATACTTATTTGGTACAGGTAAAAATCCTAAGCTAACTAATACTGAAGATACTAAATTCCGTGGTTGGTTCTTAGGTGCAGACCATCAATTCAACAAAAACGTTGTGGTTTATGTTGAAGGTGGTTCATTCAAAACCAAACAATCTGGAAAAGAAATTGAGAAAAATAAAGAAATTGCTTTAGGTGCTCGAGTCTTCTTCTAGTTTTACCCCTATACACTAATGTTTTTATTTTGCCCCATTATTTAATGGGGCTTTTTTGTGAATATGAAACGATCCTAAACAAAAAGTGCGGTGAAAAAATAAAAGATTTTTCACCGCACTATTTATGTCACTATCTGTGAGGGTAATGCCCCCCACACCGGCGTATGGGGTTAAGCATGGCCATGCCACGCTGTGGCTAGAGAGTGTAGCGGGAAATATCAATTCATCAACTTTTTAACTTCGTCAACAGGCAAGCCCAAAACTTCCGAAATTAATTGAACGTCAAGGCCACGAGCAAGCATATTTCGGGCCCCATCTTTTAGTCCCTCTAACCGCCCTTGTTGTAATCCTTGTTCTAATCCTTGTTGTAATCCTTGCCGTATTCCTCTTGTTTCTGCAGAGGTAAGCAAGGAATATTCATCCCATTTGCGTTTTAAACTGACGTCGTACATTTATCTTCCTCCTTTAACATAGTGGCCTGTCAATACAGGCCACTTTGAAACAAAATTAATGCTGTAACTTTCGAACATCTTCTATGGGTAAGTTCAAATACTGAGAAATGGTCGCCACATCAACCCCAAGGTTAAGCATATTTCTAGCGCTTTCCTTAAGCGTATCCAAACGCCCTTGATGTAATCCTTGTTCTAATCCTTGCCGTATTCCTCTTGTTTCTGCAGAGGTAAGCAAGGAATACTCATCCCATTTGCGTTTTAAACTCACATCGTACATGTTTTTTTCCTCTTTATTGAGTCTGGTATATTCAGCAATGCTAAATAACTTTTCGAAGATTGGTTTACGTAAATAAGGCTAAAAACACAGTATTTTTAGCCCTATTTGAAACCACATCAATTCATCAAACTCTTAATTTCATCTACAGATAAACCCAAAACTTCCGAAATTAATTGAACATCAAACCCACGATTAAGCATATTTCTAGCGTTTTCTTTAAGTGTATTCAAACGCCCTTGCTGTAATCCTTGTGCTATCCCCTCTTTTTTGGCAGTTGTAAGTATGGCATATTCATCCCATTTGCGTTTTAAACTCACATCGTACATATCTTTTTCCTCTTTATTGAGTCTGGTATATTCAGCAATGCTAAATAACTTTTCGAAGATTGGTTTGCGTAAATAGGGCGAGAGTTTGTCTAATTTTGCCATATTTTTTAATACAAATAACCAACGTTCTAAGTCAGTGGTTAACTGCTCTTCAGGTTTGTTGAAATTTAGCAATTCTAGATAAATAAAGCCCAGTTTATCATAAAAAATTTCGCCTGTCTTTCGATGGCATAGGCAAATATCGTGCAGATAATCGGGTTTATCGGAAAAGTGAAAACCGTCCATTATGGCGATCACATAGACTTCAGTAATATCATAGCCCCAGTCACTGCGATGACCTTTTGGGGCTTGGTCACTGATAAGTTTGGCGCCATAATAAATAGTACGTTGTTTAAACAGTTCTTGATGGCGTCGTTGTACTTCGATAATAAATTGGCTATCGTCATCGGCGGTACAAGTCAGGTCAAAAATAACGGTACCTTGTTCGGGGATGTCGCCTGAGTGTTCATTTTTGTTATACACCAAATCCTTGATCACTTTGCGGCCTTGAAATAGCTCATTGAGAAATGACATTAATAAATCTTTGTTGGTTTCTCGCCCAAAAATGCGTTTAAAGCCGTAGTCAGTGGTGAGATCGATATAGCGTGAATGTTGTTGCATGTGGATACCTTATTTTGTTAATCAGGTATCCAGTGTAGGTTGAATATGCGGAAAATAACAAGAAATGATGATCAGTTTTGGAATGAAGATCACAAAAATAGGTTTTATTATGCTTAAAACCGACTATTTTGCTCTATTGAATATCTTTATCAAGAAGTACGCTTTACAAAGTAAAAGCAGTTGATTTTATGTATTGAAAACATTACAATATACTATACAAAGGAGTATAAATGAATGTAATAAAACAAACTGATAATTTTAAAAAATGGTTTAAATCCATGAAAGATCCCATTGCAAAAATTTTAGTCACCAAACGGATTGAAAGAGCAATATCTGGGAACTTTGGCGATCATAAATTGATTAATGATGGTGTGTATGAAATGCGTATTGATACAGGGAAAGGCTATCGAATTTACTATGCCAAAGCTGGAAATATTGTTTACATATTGCTTAATGGTGGGGATAAATCAACACAGCAATCGGATATTGAAAAAGCAAAAACAATCTGGACAGAAATTAAAACCGGTAAATTAATAATATAGAGGATAACTTAAATGACAGTTGAACATATTGATATTTCTCCCGAAATGATTGAAAAATATGGTATTACAGATTTTGATGTGGCAGAATACTTAGATAGCGATGAACTCATTGCTTTATATCTTTCTGAAACCTTAAAAACAGGCAATGATGAAGAATTTATACAAGCACTAAATACAGTCGCAAGAGCAAAGGGAATGAATGAATTAGCCAAAAAAGCGGGGATTGGCAGAGAGAGTTTATATCAAACCTTATCTTCCAGTAAACCTCGCTTTGAAACGGTGAGAAAAATTCTTGCTGCTTTAAATATTGAACTGATTCCAACCGTGAAAGCAGCGTAATACCACATCAAGACATTGCTTGATATAACATATATAACCCCATACGCCAGTATGGGGAAATATCACTTCCCAATACAAAACGAACTAAAAATATTCCCCAATAAATCATCTGAAGTAAATTGGCCCGTGATTTCGCTTAAATGAGTTTGCACAAGGCGGAGTTCTTCGGCCAGTAATTCACCGGCGTAGAATTGTGTCAGTTGAATATGACCTTGTTGTAAATGTTCGGCTGCTTTTTCTAGGGCCTCTAAATGACGGCGACGGGCTAAGAATCCGCCCTCGGTACTGGTTTGGTAGCCCATGGCTTGTTTTAAATGTTCACGCAGTAAATCAATGCCTTGTTGATTGCGGGCAGAAAGGCGAATGACCGTATAGCCGTTTTCTTCGCTTAAACCAGTGATTTCACCGCTTAAATCGGTTTTATTGCGAATTAAGGTCACGGGAATATTGGGCGGTAATTTCTGTAAAAATGCCGACCGCACTTTGTCGAGATCTGTCTGTTCGGTGCTATCTAACATCAAAAGAATACGGTCAGCCTGTTCCATTTCGGTCCAAGCTCGGTGAATCCCGATACGTTCCACTTCATCCGTGGCGTCACGTAACCCCGCCGTATCAATAATATGTAATGGCATGCCGTCAATATGAATATGCTCTCGTAATACATCTCTTGTGGTGCCGGCAATATCGGTCACAATCGCTGCCTCACGGCCTGCTAAGGCATTGAGCAAACTGGATTTACCCGCATTAGGACGCCCTGCGATCACCACTTTCATGCCCTCACGTAAAATCGATCCTTGCTTGGCCTCGGCTCGCACGTCGGCGAGTTGTGCAATGATTGCATTGAGTTTGTTCTCAATTTTGCCGTCGGCTAGAAAATCAATTTCTTCATCAGGAAAATCAATGGCGGCCTCGACGTAAGTACGTAGATAGATCACGTCATCCACTAATTGATTCACCTTATTGGAAAATTCCCCTTGTAGGGATTTTAAAGCGGAACGTGCAGCTTGTTCCGAAGTGGCATCAATGAGATCCGCAATGGCCTCGGCTTGGGCGAGATCGAGTTTATCGTTTAAAAAGGCTTGTTCAGAAAATTCCCCTGGGCGAGCTAAACGTACACCAGACACTTGTAAAATCCGTTTCAGCAAGAGATCCAACACGACTTGCCCACCATGGCCTTGCAGTTCCAAGACATCTTCACCCGTAAAGGAATTCGGGGATTGGAAAAATAAGGCAATGCCCTGATCTAATACCGTGCCGTCCTCGTCTTTAAAAGGCAGATAATTGGCGTAGCGAGCTTTGAGCGTTTTGCCCAACACGGCTTGCGCCACATTCATGGCTAAGGGACCGGATATACGCAAAATCCCTACGCCACCACGCCCAATGGGGGTAGCCTGAGCGACAATGGTGTCTTTAAGTGCGGTGTTTTTTAGATTATTTTCAGTGGTCATGCTCTTTTCCCTAAAATAAAAGGTATCTCTCGATACCTTTTATCGTCATTTCAATACGGATTACTTACGAGAATGTAACCCTTTTTTCTCTAATCCACGATAAATCAACTGTTGTTGTACAATGGTGATCAAGTTTGATACTAACCAATATAACACCAAGCCTGATGGGAACCAGAGGAAGAATACGGTGAAGATCACTGGCATAAAGGTCATTACTTTTTGCTGCATTGGATCGGCCACAGGGGTTGGCGACATTTTTTGCAATAGGAACATAGAGGCGCCCATTAACAATGGCAAAATGTAATAGGGATCTTGTGCCGATAAGTCTTGAATCCAACCGAAGAATGGTGCATGGCGGAGTTCTACCGCCTCCATAAAGGTCCAGTATAAGGCAATGAAAATTGGCATTTGTACAAGAATCGGTAAGCAACCGCCCATTGGGTTTACTTTTTCTTCTTTATACAATTTCATCATTTCTTGGCTCATACGTTGACGATCGTCGCCAAAACGCTCACGCATTTCTTGCATTTTCGGTTGCAACATACGCATTTTTGCCATGGAGGTGTATTGTGCTTTGGTAAGCGGATATAACAAGCCTTTTACAATAAGGGTTACGCACATAATGGCCACGCCCCAGTTCACCACAATACTTTGAATAAAGGTGAGTAATTTGAACAATGGTTTGGCAATAAACCATGCCCAACCGTAGTCTACGGTTAAGTCAAGGTGGTTTGCTACGTCGCCCATTTTATTTTGTAATTTTGGACCGGTCCAAAGTTTGCTCGTAATGGTATTGCTTTCGCCTGCTGGGATAGTGACCACTGGACCACGGTAGCCAATAAAGCCCATGCCATTATTAGTGCTGGTGTAAAGTTGATTATCCGCATCTTGATTTGGGACCCAAGCGGAGACGAAGTAATGTTGTAACACAGCAACCCAACCCGCTTTGGTGTTAATCGCAAGGTTGTTTTTACCCATTTCTTCAAAGCTGTATTTTTTATAGTTAGTTTCAGAAGAAGAATAAGCGCCGCCAGTATACGTTGGCATGGCCATATTGCCTGAATTTTCCACTAAGGTGTGTTTTAACTGCCCGTAAGGTTGTACTTCAATCGCACTATCGCTGTTATTTTGAATGTCATAATTCACTTCTACATCATATTCGCCACGTTTTAATACGAATACTTTACGATAAATCACGCCATTTTGCTCAAAGGTTAATGGTACACGCAATTCATTTTGCCCCTCGGCTAAAGTGAAGTTATCCCCCGCCACTTGGTAAGCTGCACGGCCCGCTGCACTGTCAATACCATTTTTCCCCACTAAGCCACTTTGTGCGACATAGGTTTTGTTGGCATTATTTTCTAACAACACTAAACGATCTTGGCTATTTAATTCAGCAGCATAATCCAATAGGCTACTGGCCACCACATCACCGCCCAGCGTATCCACTTTTAAGCTGAATACGTCATTGGTTAAGGTGATCACACGACCTTGAGCGGCCACATCCACCGTAGAAGATGAGGCAGTGGCACTGCTAGGCGTATCATGAGATACGGCAGAAACGGTGGTTTGTTGGGCCACGGGTTTAGGTGCTTTGTCGATTTCCCATTGTTGGTAAACAAGGAACGAAATAAACAATAGAGCAAGGGCTAATAAGCTACGACTAGAATTCATCAGTTGTTCTCTTTATGGTTATTGTTATCATTTTTTGGTGGAACAGGATCGAATCCACCAGCATGTAAAGGATGACATTTTAATATACGTTTGAGCGTAAGCCAACCCCCTTTTGCAGCGCCGTGCGTTTTTATTGCCTCAATGCCATAGCAAGAACAGGTTGGCACAAAACGACAACGGGGTCCCAACAGCGGACTGATCACGATTTGATAAACACGAATCAGTTTGATGAGAATTTTTTCGCCAAACGAATGTGACGCTGCCATAATTTATCCAAAGTGTGGGTTAAGGTTGGATTATCCAATTTGCCAATGCCTGCTTTAGCCACAATCACAAAATCATAATCTGGTAAGCTATGTTGCAACAAACGAAAACTTTCACGGCTTAAACGTTTAATCCGATTACGATCATGGGCACGTTTCAAATGTTTTTTTGGCACAGCCAGACCTAAACGGGGATGTTGTAAGCTATTTTTGCGAGCAAGAATGGTGATTTCAGGTGCAGAGGCACGTAGCGGCTCTTGAAAGACGTATTTGAAATGTTCGGGAGTTAACAAACGTAACTCCCTAGAAAAGTTTAGCTTAATCACGCAATAGCGTCAGAATTAAGCTGATAAACTTTTACGACCTTTAGCACGACGACGGGCTAAAACTTGACGGCCGTTTTTCGTTGCCATACGTGAACGGAAACCGTGCGTACGACTACGTTTTAATACAGAAGGTTGAAATGTACGTTTCATATTAAAATTTACCTAAATCAAAAATGGTTATTGATCGCTTTATTCACAAATGCGTAGCAAAAGCGAACAAAACACAAATTACTTGAAAACAAGGTTGTTCAAAGTTATCTAAAATAAGGAACGAGATTTTACTCATAAAATCAGCGTTCGTCAAATGGAAATCAAGTCACGCTTGGTTAAAGTTGCATCCATTGTCGGTTTTATTTCTGCAACCACTTGATTTCTCGCTATAAAAAGCCCCTAAAAAAGAGTAGGCAAATTATACGGATTTTCATAAAAATCTCAAGCAATTTTTTTGATCCTTTTATGAAGATCTTTGTGCGTTTTTATTGTAGAATTAAGCTAATTTGAACCGCACTTTTCCGCTAGCATCTTAGCATTAGAATATAATTAACTGATATTAAAACAAAAATGAAAACCGACTTATCCACTTTATGGCCACAATGCCTTTTGCAATTACAGGATCAAATTTCCTCCAATGACTTTAATATGTGGTTGCGTCCGTTGCAAGCGGATATCAATCAGGATAATTCCGTCACTTTATATGCCTCCAATGTGTTTATTAAAAATTGGGTGGAAAGCCATTATATGGAAAAAATTATCCCGCTTATGCAACAGTTAAGCCAAAATGCGCAGTTAGTGGTGAAATTACAAGAGGGTTCACGCCCGACACCTAAATCGCAGACGGCGAATACCCATGGTTCGGCACAAAGTGCGGTGGAAAATGCCGGTGTTTCTGAACAAGGCGGTTTTCGTTCGAATTTAAATCCGCATTATGTATTTGAAAATTTTGTTGGCGGTAAATCCAATCAATTAGCCCGTTCAGCGGGTTTAAAGGTGTCCAAACAGCCGGGGGATTCCTTAACCAATCCATTATTTTTATACGGCAGTACAGGCTTGGGCAAAACCCACTTATTGCACGCTATCGGTAATGCTATTTTGGCGGATAACCCTAATACTCGCATTGTGTATATCCATTCCGAGCGCTATGTGCAAGAAATGGTAAAAGCCTTAAAAACGGAACGTTTAGAACAATTTAAGAAATTTTACCGCTCTTTAGATGTATTATTAATTGATGATATTCAATTTTTCGCAGGCAAAAGCGGCACGCAAGAAGAATTTTTCCACACCTTTAACTCTTTATTTGAGGGCGGTCGACAAATTATTTTAACCTCTGATCGCTTACCAAAAGGCATTGAGAACTTTACCGAACGCTTAACTTCTCGCTTTGGTGTCGGACTGACCTTACAAATTCAACCGCCGGAATTGGAAACCCGTATTGCGATTTTGCTGAAAAAAGCCGAGGAGAAAAAACTTAATTTACCCGAAGAAGTGGCATTTTTTATTGCGGAAAGATTACGCACCAATGTGCGTGATTTAGAGGGCGCCTTAAACCGAGTGCAAGCCTATGCCGAATTTACTGGCAAACCGATTACACGTGATTTTGCCGAAGAAACCTTAAAAGATATTTTGGCATTGCAAGAAAAATTGGTCACCATTGAAAATATTCAAAAAGTGGTGGCGGAATATTACCGCATTAAAGTGTCGGATTTAAAATCCAAGAATCGTGCACGTTCGGTCGCTCGACCACGCCAATTAGCCATGGCGTTAGCCAAAGAATTAACCAACCGAAGTTTGCCAGAAATCGGCAAAGCCTTTGGTGATCGGGATCACACAACCGTATTACATGCCTGTCGTAAAACCGTTGAATTACGGGAAACCGACAGCAATATTGAAGAAGATTGGGTCAATTTAAACCGCACGTTATCGGCCTAAAAAAGGGAGAATCACTATGCAACTGATTATTTCACGAGAAGAGTTATTAAAACCATTGCAACAAGTTTGTGGTGTGTTAAGCAATCGCCCGAATATTCCGGTGTTGAACAATGTGTTACTGCAAATTAACGACAACCGCCTCACCATTACGGGGACGGATCTTGAAGTGGAGCTGTCCACGCAAGCGGTTCTACAACATCAGGCGGAGGGCGATTTCACCATTCCCGCCCGAAAATTCTTAGACATTTGTCGCAGTTTGCCAGAGGGTGCAACCATTACCGTGGATTTTGAAGAAGATCGTGCGTTAGTCCGTTCTGGGCGCAGTAAATTTAATTTAACCACTTTCCCCGCAGAGGAATACCCGAATTTAACCAACTGGCAATCGGAAGTGGAATTTACCGTGACCCAAAGCATTGTGCGTCGTTTAATTGATGCCACCCAATTTTCCATGGCGAACAATGACGCCCGTTATGCCTTAAACGGCATGAAATTGGAAACCGAGGGCAATTTGTTGCGCACCGTGTCTACCGACGGCCACCGTTTAGCGGTTTGCACCATTCCATTGGAGCAAGAACTGCAAAATCATGCGGTGATTGTGCCACGTAAAGGTGTGCAAGAGTTGGCAAAATTACTCGAACCGAATAGCGAAGAACCCGCTCATTTGCAAATTGGCACCAATAATTTACGGGTACAATTAGGCAATGTGATCTTCACCACCAAATTAATTGATGGCCGTTTCCCTGATTACCGCCGTGTGTTGCCACGCAATGCGGATCGCATTTTAGAGGGCGATTGGGAAACCTTAAAACAGTCTTTTGTGCGTGCCGCCATTTTGTCGACAGAACGGGTTCGCACTGTGCGCTTACAACTAAGCGAAAATCAATTACGCATTTTGGCCTCCAATCCAGAACACGAAGAAGTGGAAGAAATCTTAGATGTGTCCTATCAAAGCGAAGAGATGGAAGTGGGATTCAATGCGAGCTATATTTTAGACGTATTGAATGCGTTGAAATGTAAACGGGTGCGCATGCGGTTAATTGATGCCTCATCAAGCTGTTTAATTGAAGATTGCGAAAACAGCCAAGCAGAATACGTGATTATGCCAATGCGGCTGTAAAAATGCCGGAAAAATAGACCGCACTTTATGGCTATCTCTCGTCTGATTATTGAAAACTTTCGTAATTTTAGCGCCGTGGATCTGGAATTTGACCACGGCTTTAACTTTTTGATCGGCAATAATGGCAGCGGTAAAACTAACTTATTAGAAAGCCTGTTTTATTTAGGGCATGGTCGTTCGTTCAAAAGCAATGTCACCACACGCATTATCCGCTATGATCAACCGCATTTCACCTTACACGGGCGCATTCAAGAACAGCAACATCAATGGTCGGTAGGGTTACAAAAGCAGCGCAAAGAGGGCAATACCATTGTCAAAATTAACGGCGAGGACGGCAATAAAATTGCCGATCTGGCCCATTTATTGCCCATGCAAATTATCACGCCCGAGGGATTAACCCTGTTAAATGGTGGGCCAAGTTATCGCCGAGCGTTTTTAGATTGGGGCTTGTTCCACCACCAAGCAAGTTTTCATGCAGCTTGGTCAGCCTTAAATCGGTTACTGAAACAACGCAATGCAGCGTTGCAACAAACCTACAATTATCAAGCCTTAAAAATTTGGGACATTGAACTATCAAAACTTGCCCATCAAGTGACCCAATGGCGAGCCGAATACGCCCAAGCCTTAACCCCCGCCATTGAACAAACTTGCCAATTATTTCTGCCAGAATTGGACATTCAACTGAGTTTTCATCAAGGTTGGGAAAAAGACAAGGATTATGCTGAGACATTAAGCGAGAATTTTGCCCGAGATAAGCAAATCGGTTACACCGTTTCCGGCCCGCAAAAAGCGGATTTTCGTTTCAAAGCAAACAGCTTGCCGGTGGAAGATGTGCTTTCTCGTGGCCAACTGAAATTATTGATGTGTGCCTTGCGATTGGCGCAAGGCGAGCATTTAATGCAACAGAAAAACCGCCATTGTATTTTCCTGATTGATGATTTCGCCTCGGAACTGGACGAAATTAAGCGATCCTTATTAGCGCAACGCTTACAACAAAGCCAATCACAAGTGTTTATCACCGCCATCACCGCCGATCAACTGGCTCAAATGCAAGTAGAAAAATACCGCAGTTTTGGGGTGAATGAG
Source organism: Lonepinella sp. BR2271 (assembly GCF_051851515.1). Lineage (NCBI taxonomy): Bacteria > Pseudomonadati > Pseudomonadota > Gammaproteobacteria > Pasteurellales > Pasteurellaceae > Lonepinella > Lonepinella sp. BR2271. The sequence continues at coordinate 77,799 of NZ_JBPDVF010000002.1, forward strand.
GGGAACATCCGTCTGTTAAACGCCTAAACTGCGGTGATTTTTTTCCTCTTTTTTCGCTATTCTTCCCGTTGCAAAATCTGCTGAATTTCCACCATGGTTTCTTGATCGTGTTCCAAGGTAATTTTGACCATTTCTTTATTTTGGAATTTATGTTTAAAGCTCGGATCGTAAACTTCGGCCATTAAACGAGTACGGTGGCGATCACGGTGGTAATAGCAATCGCTGATTTCTCGGGCTTTTTCTTCCTCCACACCCAATTCTTCTAGCGCATAACGGCCGATACGCACGGCGGAATCAAAGACTTCACGGATTTGGCGATCAGCGCCTTGTTGATAGAGTTCATACACATGGAAGAGGTCATTCGCTCGAGCCAAAATGCGAATCGTCGGGTTCATTTTGCGTGCCAATTCCACCACGTGTGAGGCTTTTTCTCGATTGCCCGAGGTCACAATCAACATTTCCGCATTCTCAACGCCAGCATGGTGCAAAATCTCGGGGCGTTCGGCATTGCCATAATAGGCCTTAATGCCCAATTTTCGCATGCCAGAAATAATTTCTTCATCACGATCAATCACGGTGACCGCATAGCCTGACATGGTTAACATGCTGTTGACCACTTGCCCGACTCGACCGAATCCGACCAAAATAATCGGGTGTTTTTCATCAATCTGATCATGCTCCCGTTCTTCTTGCGAACCGATAAAGCGAGGCTCTATATATTTCTTATGCAACAAAATCAATAGCGGACTGAGCACCATAGACAACACCACAATGGCCACGCCATTGGCCTGTTGCTCTGGGGTGATAACATGTTGGTTGGCGGCAGCAGCAAACACGACGAAAGCAAATTCACCGCCTAAGGCCATAATAAAAGCACGTTCCAACGCCACCGCATTGCTACTTCGGGTGAAACGTGCAGCGAGATAAATACCTAGGCCGTTCACGGACATCAAGGCGACCACACTCAATAAAATAAAGCCAAAATTATGCAACACCAAATCTAAATCTAACGACATGCCGACGCCCAAGAAGAACAGCCCTAATAATAGGCCACGAAAAGGTTCAATATCGGCTTCAAGTTGATGGCGAAAACTGGAGTTAGATAATAACACGCCTGCAATAAAAGCACCCATGGCAGCAGACAGTCCACTGGCCTCCATTAATAGGGCGGCGCCTAACACCACAAGCAAGGCAGCAGCCGTCATCATTTCACGTAATTTGGTGCGAGCGAGAATGCGGAATAAAGGGTTCAACAGCCACACACCAGCGACCACTAACATGGTAAGAGAACCCGTACCAATCGCCAGATTTTCCCACAGTGGCTTGCTGACGTGTTTATCAATAGGGGATAAAAATGCCACAATCGCTAGGATTGGCACAATTAAGAGATCTTCAAACAACAAAATGGAAATCATTTTCTGGCCACTTTGGCTGCTCATTTGGCCACGTTCGGCGAGAACCTGCATAATGATTGCGGTGGAATTCAGCACAAACCCTGCGCCAATCACAAAGGCGGTTTGCCAAGCGAAATCTAATAAGTAAATTCCCACCAACATCAGCAACGCCCCACACAGGCTGACTTGTAACGTCCCTAAGCAAAAGATTTGGCGGCGCAAGCCCCAGAGATGGGAGGGTTTCATTTCTAAGCCGATAATAAACAGGAACATCACCACGCCCAGTTCTGCTACGTGAATAATCGAATTAGGATCGCTAAATAACTGTAAACCAAAGGGGCCTATCGCCAGCCCTGCGGCCAAATAACCGAGTACAGAGCCTAATCCTAGCCGTTTAAATAAAGGCACCGCCAACACAGCTGCGCTCAATAACACCACGACCTGAACTAATTGATTGGCACTTTCTGCTGCCGCCATCATTTCCCCCATCATCAATTATATAAAAAAGCCGAGCATAATAGCGCTCGCTTAACATCACTACGGACTATCATACAAAAAAGTGCGGTGAAATTCACCGCACTTTTCGATCTTTTTGGCGTTTTTGCCGAAAATCGGTTTATTTTTGGCTACATACCGCAATAAAATTCAGTTTCTTTTCTGGATCGTTAAACACTTTGAACATTTTTTTAAAGGTTTCCCGATTTTCTGACTTCATGGCATTCGACACAATGCGTAATGCCCCCAATAAGCCCTCATCATGAATCATGCCTTTCGGGGATAACAAACTCATGTCACCATGGAAACTGTCCACATTGCGGAAACCGCTGTCTTTAAATAACTGCGTCCAATCCTCACGGGTCAGCGGTGTGACAGTAATATTAATCGCCTCTCGCAACTGCTTAATAACAGGTTCGGCCTCGGTAGTCGTCAGCATGACATCATGGGTTAATAAAAATCCATTTGGTTTAAGCACACGAAAATATTCTTCTACCGCTTTCATTTTCGCTTGCACTGGCAACATGGTGAGCATGGCCTCATTAATCACAATATCAAAGGTATTATCTTCAAAAGGTAACTTCATAGCATTGGCACGTTGCACGTGGATTTTATCCTGTAAGCCATTGGCCTCAATATTCTTTTGAGCTTTTTCCAAGGCCACTTCGTCTAAATCCACGCCCTCAATCTGACAACCAAATTGTTTGGCCAATCCAATAGCGGTGGTCCCCATATTACAAGCCACTTCAAGCACTTTTTTATTCGCATCAAAATCGCCATTGGCAATCAACCAATCGGTGGCTTTCTTGCCACCTGGGCGCAGGCGGGTTTTACCTAAACGTGCTAAGAAATTATGTCCAACTTCGTCTTTTTTCATGTGAAGATCCTCAATTAAAATACTTGACTTAATATATCAGATTTTAGCCGATTATCCATAAAAAAATGCGGTGAAAAACACCGCACTTTAAACCTTCTTAAATCACTGTATGTGTTCACCATACACCACAATGGTTTTACCATGGGCGGTAATCAAATGTTCATCTTCTAACATTTTCAAAATACGGCCCACCGTTTCTCGGGAACAACCCACCATTTGTCCGATTTCTTGGCGGGTAATTTTAATCTGCATGCCCTCGGGGTGCGTCATGGCCTCGGGCATTTTGGCGAGATTTAACAGGGTTTGTGCAATGCGGCCGGTCACGTCTAAGAATGCTAAATTTTTCACTTGTTGTGAGGTGGTTCTCAAACGTTTGGCCAATTGTCCGGCTAAAATCATCAAGACTTCCGGATTGACTTGCACTAACTGACGGAATTTTTTATAAGAAATTTCTGCCACTTCGCAGGTGGTTTTAGCTCTAATCCAAGCAGAACGGACTTCATCTTCTTTAAATAATCCTGCCTCACCAAAAAAATCCCCTGAGCTTAAATAGGTCAATAACATTTCTTTGCCGTCTTCATCTTTCGTTGATACTGAGGCGGATCCCCGAATCAAATAATATAAGGTTTCGGCTTTTTCTCCCGCATAAATCATGGTGGTTTTCATTGAATATTTATGAATATGGCAATGAGAAACGAACCACTCTACCGTGGGATCGAGTCGATGTGTAATTTTCTTTTCTTGTTGGGGTTCAACTGGCTGTACTACTTGTTCTGACATAAATAACCTCTTTGTCCTAATCGTTGCTAGGCTTTGCTATCTCCCCTGCCGTGCCTTGAGATAAACAAACCTAACGCAGAAAATCCTTTTTATTTTTAATATCAATGGTTTCATGTAACTCCGACCAAACAATGACCGCTTTTTCTTGTCGAATTTGATCGAGTAAATTTTCTGTTTTTTGTGCTAAAGATAGCTCCTCAATACCGTAATCGGTTCCCTCTCGCAAAATAAAACTCTCAACGATATTGATTAACGTATCTTCCTCAATCTCTTGCCAAGGAATAATCATGCCAATATCCTAGGCGAATAATGGCTCGATTAATTGCCATTGTTGTTCAAAACTTTGATTGACGCCACGCCGGAAATTGGTCCGCACATAACGCATAAATTGTCCCTCGCAAAAGGTCACTAAATAACTTGCGATAGTACGTTCATCTACCGCAAAAACACGCCCCTCGCGCAATTTCCGCATTTGTAAAATATTCACAAATTGCAATTCAAGACGGTCAAAAAATTGGGCAACACGCGCCTGTAATTGGGCATCTTCAAACATCAGTGCATGACCAGTTAACACGCGTGTCATGCCGGGATTTTTACGTGCAAAATCTAAGATCATCTGTAAAATATCACGCACACGATTCAGCGTGTTCGTTTCCAATTTAGTAGATTGCGAAATACGGATAAATAAATTCTGTTCGATATTTTCAATTAACGCCTCAAACATTTTGGTTTTACTTGGGAAATAACGATATAACGCGGCCTCCGACACGCCCACCGCCTCGGCAAGACGAGCTGTGGTCATGCGTTCCATGCCTCGTTCAGAATGCAACATGCTGGCCAACACGGCTAATACCTGTTGGCGACGCTCTTTGACGCTGCGTTTTTCGATTTTGGGTGCCGATTTTTCCACCACAACGGGTTCAAGATCGGCAATTTCCAACTGTTCTACCATTATTGCTTACCTGAATGTCCAAAACCACCTTGGCCTCGGTCAGTTTGAATGAAGTCTTCTACAAGATTAAATTCCGCTTGCACCACTGGCACAAACACGAGTTGCGCAATGCGATCGCCCACTTCAATTTTAAACGGTTGATCGCCTCGATTCCACATGGAAACCATTAACGGGCCTTGATAATCGCTGTCGATCAAGCCGACTAAATTACCCAAGACAATCCCATGTTTATGGCCTAAGCCAGAACGTGGCAAAATCACCGCGGCTAAATTAGGATCGGCAATATAAATGGACAAACCTGTTGGAATCAGTTTGGTTTCACCCGGCTGAAGTTCAAAGCCCTGCTCCATCAATGCACGTAAGTCTAAGCCCGCTGATCCGGTGGTCGCATAGGTAGGTAGCGGAAATTCGCTGCCAATGCGACTATCTAAAATTTTAACATCAATTTTTTTCATCTTATTTTGCCTTATATCTTTCGACGATTTTATTTACTAACTGGATGGCTAATTGTGTTTTAGTGGTTTTTGCCAAGCTGGCTGAACCCTGTGGCCAAAATAACATTAACGCATTCTGCTCCGCCCCAAAAACCTGTCCGTTAGACACATCATTGGCACAAATCATATCCAATTTTTTGCGGGCTAACTTATCTTGTGCATATTGCTCAACTTGTTGTGTTTCCGCGGCAAACCCCACGGTAAATGGACGATTTTCGGCTAAATGCCCCACATCCGACACAATATCAGGATTTTTGACTAAGCGAAGTTGCATTTCATCACCTGATTTTTTAATTTTCTGCGCTGCCACTTCCGCCACGCGATAATCCGCTACCGCGGCACAAGCAATAAATATATGATTTTTCACCGCACTTTCAAGGGCGATTTGCCACATTTCTTGTGCCGACAGCACATCAATACGCGTCACTTGGTGAGGTGTGGCTAAATTTACTGGGCCACTAATTAACGTTACCTTGGCCCCCCGTTGTGCAAAAGCCGCCGCAATAGCAAAGCCCATTTTGCCCGAGCTATGATTACTAATATAACGGACCGGATCAATGGCCTCTTGGGTTGGCCCTGCGGTAATCGCCACATTCAAACCCACTAAATCCTGCGTAACGGAGAAATGTTGTAAAAGCGCGCTAAAAATTTCTTGCGGTTCGGACATGCGACCTAGCCCAACATCACCACAAGCCTGTTCCCCCGAGTTCGGACCAATTAACTGGATACCACGTTGCTGTAAGGATTGGATATTGTGTTGCGTAACAGATTGCGCATACATTTGCTGATTCATGGCGGGCGCGAGGAAAATCGGTGCTGACGTGGCTAAACAAAGGGTAGCAAGCAAATCATTGGCCATGCCCACATTCAGTCGTGCGATAAAATCCGCACTGGCGGGGGCAATCACAACTAGTTCCGCCCATTTGGCTAATTCAATATGCCCCATGGCTAATTCGGCTTGCGGATCCAGTAACGATTGCGACACAGGATTGCCAGAAATGGCTTGCAAGGTTAATGGCGTGACAAATTCAGCGGCTGCCGGCGTTAAAACGGTTCTAACCTCCGCCCCTGCTTTACGCAATAAACGAATCAATTCAATGGTTTTATAGGCGGCAATACCCCCTGTTATGCCCATCACAATACGTTTATTTTGCAATGTTGTCATTGTTAGTCCCCTTTCACATCATTAGACGCCCATTCTACTTCAATTTCCGCAAATAAAAAACTGTATTTTGTGATCTGCATTCCAAAATTGAACAAAATTTCTCGCTTTCTCGCCAAAATAATTGCAAAGTGCGGTGCAAATAAACCCCATTTTTAGGAATGATAAATGGAAAACACTGTTTTAATGCCCCGAGAAAAATTACTCCAATTTGGCGCAACCGCTTTAAGCGACGCAGAATTGTTGGCGATTTTCTTACGCACGGGTATCAAAGGTTGCCCCGTTACACAACTTTCCCATGCGGTAATTCAACATTTTGGGTCATTGCGAGGTCTCATTTCTGCCTCTCAACAACAATTTTGTGCATTCAAAGGCATTGGCATTACCCAATTTATCCAACTGCAAGCCTGCACCGAAATGACCAAACGCTATTTATTAGCCGAAATAAAACAACGACATCTGTTCGATCAATCTGACATTGTACGAATGTATTTGCAAACGGAAATGGAACAATATGAACGCGAAGTCTTTTTGGTGCTTTTTCTGGACGCCCAACACCGTCTCATTAAACAAGAAGAAATGTTTTTCGGCACCGTCAACGCCGCCACCATTCATCCACGAGAAATCATTAAAACCGCCTTATTTTGTAATGCGGTAGGACTTATTTTGGCACATAACCACCCTTCTGGTTTGGCTAAACCCAGTGCGTCCGATATTCAAGTCACGAAACAAATTCAACAAGCGGCCCAATTCCTGGATATTCAAGTTGTCGATCATTTTATTATTGGCAAGGGGTGCTATTTTTCTTTTATGGAAAATGACTATTTACAGGATCCAAAACAGGATCTTTTTCACCCGTAAGTAAAAATCTCACGACTTTTTCGCATGAAAATGTATTTTTTCCTTGAGAAAGTCGAATTATGTGAGTATAATTCACAGCCTTTAATATAGTAAGCGGGTCGGTAACGAGCGACCTGACGAGGTGGCTATCAAGGCTTTCCTTGAAATTGTATCCGAACCGTAAGCTCGAGCTTATATTTAATTATTGGAGTTTTATTATGTCTAGAGTCTGTCAAGTAACAGGCAAGCGTCCAGCCGTTGGTAACAACCGCTCGCACGCATTGAATGCGACTCGTCGTCGTTTTCTACCAAACTTACACACTCACCGTTTCTGGGTTGAGAGTGAAAACCGTTTCGTAACTTTACGCTTAACAGCGAAAGGTATGCGTATTATTGATAAAAAAGGCATTGATGCAGTATTAGCTGAAATCCGTGCTCGTGGCGAGAAAATCTAAGGAGCTAAAACATGGCAGCTAAAGGTGCTCGTGAGAAAATTAAATTAGTTTCAACCGCTGAAACTGGTCATTTCTACACAACAACTAAAAACAAACGTAATATGCCTGAAAAAATGGAAATCAAAAAATTTGATCCAGTCGTGCGTAAACACGTTGTTTATAAAGAAGCGAAAATCAAATAATTTCGTTTTGTACAGAATCAAAAACCCGACTTGTTCGGGTTTTTTTATAACCCTCACACCCTCACCCTAGCCCTCTCCCAAAGGGAGAGGGAATAGTTTAAAGAACTTTATTTTTGTTCATCTAAAATTGTCCCCTCTCCCCTTGGGAGAGGGCTAGGGTGAGGGTAAAAGGAATACAATATGCCCGAATTACCCGAAGTGGAAACCGCTAAAAATGGTATTGCTCCTTACCTGACTGGTTTTACTATTGAAAAAATTATTGTTCGCCAAGCTAAATTACGCTGGCCAATTTCGCCTGAACTCGGCCAACTTTCTCAAGTAAAAATCACCGCACTTTCACGCCGTGCTAAATACCTGATTATTCACACGGAAAAAGGCTTTATTATTGGGCATTTAGGTATGTCAGGATCAGTTCGTATTGTGCAAAAAAATGATCCGATAGAAAAACACGATCATCTGGATATGGTGATAAACAACGGCAAAATTATGCGTTATAACGATCCACGTCGTTTTGGGGCATGGCTTTGGACGGATAATTTAGATGAGTTTTATCTTTTTATGAAACTCGGGCCTGAACCGCTTTCGGAGCAATTTACTGCCGATTATTTGTTTAAAAAATCTCGCAAAAAATCCACCGCACTTAAAATCTTTCTGATGGATAATGCGGTTGTGGTCGGCGTTGGCAATATTTATGCCAACGAAGTGTTATTTCAATGTGGACTTCATCCGCAAAAATTAGCTAGCACAATTACAAAAAAACAAGCCGAATTGCTAGTGACGACCATTAAAAAAGAGCTACAACGTGCCATTGAACAAGGTGGCACCACGCTAAAAGATTTTCTGCAACCTGACGGCAAACCCGGTTATTTTGCTCAAGAACTTCAAATTTACGGCAAGGCGGGGAAAAACTGCCCAAACTGCGGTGCAAAAATTGACAGTTTAGTGATTGGGCAGCGAAATAGTTTCTTCTGCCCGAAGTGTCAGCGAAAATAGGTGATTGTTATTCTTTTACTTTTTGATTAAAATACCCTTAATTTCTAAAGGAATATAGGACAGATTATGGCGAACTGGAACGGCAAGTACATCAGCCCTTATGCAGAACACGGTAAAAAAAGCGAGCAAGTTAAAAAAATCACGGTATCTATTCCGATTAAAGTATTGGAAATTCTAACCAATGAACGCACTCGTCGCCAAATTAAAAACCTACGTCATGCCACTAACAGCGAATTATTGTGCGAGGCCTTTCTACACGCTTTTACTGGGCAGCCCTTACCCACCGACGAAGATTTACTGAAAGATCGCAATAATGAAATCCCAGAACACGCCAAAGCAATTATGCGTGAATTGGGGATTGAGCCGGATGAATGGGAATATTAGAACCAAAAATTAACCCCAAAATTGGGGGTTAATTTATTTTTTAGCATACTACGCCAAACTGTTCACGATACGCTCGCATTGCAGGCAAATACTCGCTATATTCTGGATCATTTTCAATAAACATCATCAAATCATCTAAATCCACAATCGACAACACATCACATTGATAATCTCGTTCTACTTCTTGAATCGCCGACAATTCGCCTTTGCCTTTTTCCTTTCGGTTTAATGCAATCACCACCGCACTGAGGCTTGCACCATTAGCCGCAATAATATCCATGGCCTCTCGAATGGCGGTTCCCGCTGTAATGACATCATCTACCAACAACACCTTGCCTTGTAATGGGGAGCCGATCAGATTTCCGCCCTCACCGTGATCTTTGGCTTCTTTGCGGTTAAAACACACTGGTTTATCTAAGCCGAATTGATTAAATAACGCCACGGATACGGTTGTGCCAATAGGGATCCCTTTGTAAGCTGGTCCAAAAATCACATCATAAGTTAAGCCACTGGCTTGAATAGCTTGTGCATAAAATTCGCCTAATTTGGCGAGATCGGCTCCGGTATTAAATAAACCTGCATTAAAAAAATATGGGCTTTTTCTGCCGGATTTTAAGGTAAATTCGCCAAAACGTAACACATTGCGACTTAAAGCAAATTGGATAAATTGTTGTTTGTAATCTTGCATAATATTCTTCTCAAAATTTCACATCTAAGCTCCCTCTCCCTCTGGGAGAGGGTTGGGGTGAGGGTAAAATTTAATCTGAACCCAACCCTCACCCTAGCCCTCTCCCAAAGGGAGAGGGGATTTTCATTTAATTTGCTAACGCTGCTCTTTGTGCCACAAAAATCTGTTCACAACCTTGTTTGGCTAAATCTAACAACGTCAACAGTTCGTCGTGGGAAAATGGCTCGCCCTCTGCCGTGCCTTGCACTTCTATCATTCGCCCATCTTCCATCATCACCACATTCATGTCCGTTTCGGCATTAGAATCTTCCACATATTCTAAGTCACATACGGCGTCACCGTTCACAATGCCAACGGAAATGGCAGAGACTAACCCTTTGATTGGATTGGTTTTTAACACGCCTTTGGCAATCAATCCATTCACCGCATCAATTAATGCCACACAAGCCCCTGTAATTGAGGCGGTACGTGTGCCGCCGTCAGCTTGAATCACATCACAATCTAACGTAATCGTCCGCTCACCTAATGCTGTTAAATCGATCACCGCACGCAATGAACGTGCAATTAAACGCTGAATTTCCATGGTGCGACCACTTTGCTTGCCTTTGGCAGACTCACGTTGCATACGGCTATGGGTAGAACGAGGTAACATGCCGTATTCTGCCGTCACCCAACCTTGGCCTTGGCCTTTTAAAAAACGAGGGACGGATTCATCTACACTGGCAGTACAAATGACTTTGGTTTCACCAAATTCCACCAGCACCGATCCCTCGGCGTGTTTGGTGTAATGGCGAGTCATTTTAATGGGGCGTGGGGCGTGATTGGCTCGGTTATCTGGACGCATAATAAATTCCTTATTCAAAAAAAGTGCGGTTATTTTAGCACGCAAAATGACAGAAACGAAATTTAACGTTAGAATAAGGACGGTAAATAGATATCACAAAGGATAAAAATATGATTTACAGCATGACCGCTTTCGCCCGAATTGAAATCAAAAAAGACTGGGGCGACGCTGTGTGGGAAATCCGCTCGGTGAACCAACGTTATTTAGAAAATTTCTTCCGTTTGCCTGAACAATTTCGAGGCTTAGAAAACACCTTGCGTGAAAAACTTCGCCAAAATCTCACCCGCGGCAAAATTGAATGTAGTTTGCGAATTGATAGCAAAAAACAAACGGCCACCAGCCTAAACTTAAATCAAGCCTTAGCGGAACAAGTGATTCAAACCTTGAAATGGATTAAAACTCAAGCGGGTGAGGGCGAAATTAATTTGACCGACGTGTTGCGTTACCCCGGTGTGGTCGAAACGCCTGAGCAAGATGTGGATGTGATTAGCCAAGATTTATTGGCGGGTTTTGATCAACTATTGCAAGACTTTATTGCCATGCGTGGACGTGAGGGCGATAAACTTAAAGAGGTGATTGAGCAACGTTTACAAGCCATTGGCGTGGAGGCTGATAAAGTGCGGTCGAAAATGCCGGAGATTTTACAATGGCAGCGAGATCGCTTATTGCAACGTTTTGAAGAAATCCAGTTACAACCCGACCCAATGCGTTTAGAACAAGAAATGATCCTGTTGGCACAACGTGTGGATGTGGCAGAAGAGTTGGATCGCTTGCAAATGCACATCAAAGAAACCCATTCAATTTTGAAAAAAGGCGGGGCAGTTGGGCGTAAATTAGATTTTATGATGCAAGAACTGAACCGAGAATCCAATACACTCGCCTCCAAATCCATTAATGCGGAAACCACGGCGTCAGCGGTGGAACTCAAAGTGTTAATTGAGCAAATGCGTGAACAAATTCAGAATTTGGAATAGGGGGACGTTATGGCTGTTATTTCGCTTGAACCTTATCGTCTGCTGGATATTACTGGCGTAGACGCAGAAAAATATTTACAAGGGCAACTTACCTGTGATGTCAGCAAATTAGCTGTTGGTGATAGCACAATCACCGCACATTGCGATCCCAAAGGGAAAATCATGTCGGTGTTCCGTTTAATTCGGGTGGCAGAAACACAATTTTATGCTGTTATTCACCATTCTTTGGTGGAAATTGGCCTTGCTCAATTAAAAAAATATGCGGTATTTTCTAAAGTCACCTTTACCTTATTGAATGCCGAGATTATCGGCTTGATTAACGAAGATAACGACATTTCAGCACAAATTAGCGTCGTCTTTGCCAACCGAAAAATGTTCATTAATCCTGAAAGTGCGGTGCAAATTAATGCCGATTTTACCCAATGGCAGCTCGCCGATATTCAACAAGGCTATCCCTTGCTCACCGACAAAACCCAAGGGGAATTTATTCCGCAAGCGGTGAATTTGCAAGCCTTAGAACAAGCCATCTCATTCCAAAAAGGCTGTTATATCGGACAAGAAACCATTGCTCGTGCCAAATATCGGGGGGCTAATAAACGGGCTATGTTTGCCTTTCAAGCCGATACGGATTTAGCCCCAGAAATCGGTGGTGAAATTGAAATGCAACTGGAAAGTGGTTGGCGAGCCACTGGCACCATTTTAAGTGCGGTGAATATTGACGGCGTTTTGTGGTTGCAAGTGGTATTGAATAATGATATTACGCCTGAACAGGTGTTTCGTTTGCCGAATTCGGAGGTGCGTTTGGTGTTGCAGGCGTTGCCTTATGAACTAAATTAAGACCATTTTATCTCCAAGAAAAAGCACGCAATAGACATCATTGCGTGCTTTTTTGTTATGGAGAAAGCTCAATATTTGAGCGATTGAATTATATCGAATTGTGCAAAAAAAAAACAATGGTAGTATTCTTTTTATTCAATCATAAAAAAGGAAAATCCTATGTTAAATAAATCTAAAGTTATCATTTCTGGCCTGCTTGCAATGGGGGTTATTCATCCAAGTTATGCAGAATCCGCATCTTATTCTGATGTCATTGATTGTGCTAAAGAGGGTAATTTGCTCTGTCAAACTGCGGTTGGTAAGGCTTACGAAGAAGGAAATGGAGTAAAACAAGACTATGTGAAAGCAAAAGAATGGTATCTCAAATCAGCAAAGAAAGGAGAGAATATTGCCCAATACCGATTAGGAGGCCTTTATTTTACGGGGCGTGGAGTAAAGCTAGATAATGTTAAAGCGAGTGAATGGTTTATTAAATCTGCCAATCAGGGGAATATTAATGCTGCATTTAGTCTAGCATCAATGTACTATTCAGGTAAAGGAGTAAAACAAAATACAACCAAAGCAAAAGAATGGCTTACAAAAGCTTGCCAAGGTGGAAACGATGTCTCTTGCCAGATCTTAAAGGAAAAATTCTAATTAATAAACTATATAAGGAGTTTTTATGTTAACTATCTTGGAGTTTATAGTAATATTCTTGGGTGTTTGTTGGTACGCTGAGGTCCCCCCTTTTTCCAACCGGGTTAAAAAGAAAGAAATTAATAATAATCCAGAAATAGAGAAAAATGAGAAATATAGGGTGATTATTCCTGTTGTGCTTATTTTCCTATTTACTGTCATACAGCTATGTATCATTACTTATATAGAAGAATTTTGTCCCACAAATAGCGTATTGGTATGCTTGTCAGCATGTTTATTGCTAATATTGATGGCAAATGTCATTTTGATTTTTCATGTTTATATGAAAAGCCGACAAAAGTATGCTGATTGGTACAAAATTAACATTATTTTAGCTATGATACAATGTGCCATTTCAATGATTATTAGTAATTTAGATTTCGTCAGAATGGAAACGATATTGGTATCGACTTTAGCCTATATTTTTATTCCTGGGTTTATCTTTTTTGAATTACAAAAAGATAAAAATAAAACAGAGAATACAAAAAATACTGAGAATACTGAGAATACTGAGAATACTGAGAATACTGAGAATACTGAGAATACTGAAAAAATATCTCATTAATTCTAAAAAAAGTGCGGTGTTTTTCACCGCACTTTTTTCCTATTTTGCTTTACGCTGACTAAACAACCATTCCTTAATAGCATCAATATTATACGCCACTTGCCACGTTCCCATATGAGCTGCCCCTTTGCTTTGTGAGTTTTGCTCCATTGGCAAGGTGCCACCAGTGAAACTGGCGTAATGAATATTGCCACCTTGGGCAAGCAACGCATTTACTTTTTCATTTAATTCCGTCACGGGGGCTTGTGCATTCCAACCGTGGCTTTCTTTCACCGTTGCCCCATTTTCTGCCAACACTTTCATGATTTCATTTTCCGTTGGAAAGGCTTTGGCATCATTTTCTGACACTAACACAAAAATATTATTTTTCGCCATAGGTGCGGTAACACTCGGTTCCCACTGCCCTGCCACAATATAACTCGCTGCAAAGAAATCAGGGTGTTTGATGTTCATGGCAATAGACATCATGGCACCGCCGGATTGCCCTGTGGTGTAAAGGCGGTTTGGGTCGATATTGTATTGTTTTGCCAAGGATTTAATTAAATTAATCGTTGGTTCAAGATCGGCCGGATCTTCTGATTTATCATTCACAATGGCGTGATCAAATTGCGGTGCTAACACAAAAGCAGGATGTTTTGCTTGCCATTCTGGACCAGCAAAAGAAGTGGCACCATTGCCTTGTAATAAAGTATGTTTCACATTGCTGTTGGTGGAACCAGCATCATGAATAAACATCACCAACGGATAGGCTTTTTTCGGGTCATAATTTTTCGGTACAAATAAATTATATTTCACCACCACACCGCTTTCATCTTTAAATTCCGCTTGTTGGAAATCGTCCACCACTTGATTAATCACCTTGCTACTGGTGAATTCGCTCGGTTTTACTTGACCAGATTGACTGGCTAATGAATTGACTTGTTTCACGGTTAAGCTGATGTGACGTTCGGTGTAAGGGGCGGAGCGATCATTGCCTAATTTTTCCGTCGTGGCCGCATCGGCATCTTGTGGATCCAGTGCTAATACAAGCTGATTAACACATTTGGCGTCATTTAACGTTACGCCAGTAATGGTTCGGTTTTCAACCGAAAAATCCGTTTTTTGCACCGCAGTTAGGCAGGTGTTTTCTGGATAATTCACCACGGCTTGGGTGACTCGTTGACCTAAACCATTGGGTGTTGTGACGGCTGTTACGCTTTCAATTTGGGCATAAGCGGTGCTTGCCATGGCACAAGTAAGGCCAGTTAAGATTAATTTTTTCATTTGCTTTCCTATTTGGTTAAATTTAAACGTTTTAACGCATCCATTGCCGGTTGCGAAACATGATCGCCACGAGCGGCGGATTTTTCATACCATTGTATAGCGGTAGTGAGGTTTTTTTCAACGCCAATACCATTTTCATACAGATAACCGAGCCAATATTGAGAAGTAATATCGCCACGATTGGCGGCGGTGGTAAAGGCAGCAAAGGCTTTGCTTGGCGATTTAGTGACACCTTCGCCATTAAGATACATCAAGCCGATATAGCGTGACGCTTTCATATCGCCTTGTTCCGTGGCTTGTTGTAATAAAGGCATGGCTTGGGTGTAAGATTGTTGTTTGTAGAGTTCTACGCCTTGTAGCATGATGGCTCTAGCTTGCTCTTGTGCTAGCTGGTGTTGATTTGTTGTGGATGTAGCACTGCTGCAAGCTGCCAGTAAAAGAGGTAAAATCAGATAACTGTATTTTTTCATTGTAAGATTGACTCAAAAGTTAAATTATGGATTTAACTAAGACGTTTAATTTAATCAAAAGTTCTATGATTATTTCACGATCTTGAATTGAATTACACCGCACTTTCTTGTACAATGTTTTTCCGTCCTGATACAGCGTATCGCATTTATTTTTCACTATCAAAACAAGATCTCACTTATGACAACCAATTATATTTTCGTAACAGGCGGTGTGGTTTCATCGTTAGGTAAAGGCATTGCAGCAGCGTCCTTAGCGGCCCTTTTAGAAGCTCGTGGCTTAAATGTCACCATTATGAAACTCGATCCTTATATTAATGTTGACCCCGGTACCATGTCGCCAACCCAACATGGCGAAGTGTTTGTGACCCAAGACGGTGCAGAAACCGATTTAGATTTAGGTCACTACGAACGTTTTATTCGTACCAAAATGACCAAACGCAACAATTTCACTACCGGTAAAATTTATTCCGAAGTATTACGCAAAGAGCGTCGTGGTGATTATTTGGGTGCGACAATTCAGGTGATTCCACATATTACCAATGAAATCAAAGCACGTGTGATTGACGGTGCAGCAGGTCATGATGTGGCGATTATTGAAGTGGGCGGCACCGTGGGGGATATTGAATCGCTGCCATTCTTGGAATCTTTACGTCAGCTTGCGGCACAAGTGGGGCGTGAACGCACCATGTTTATGCACTTAACCCTTGTGCCTTATATTCCAACTGCCGGCGAGGTGAAAACCAAACCGACCCAACATTCGGTGAAAGAATTATTGTCTATCGGGATTCAGCCTGATGTGTTAATTTGCCGTTCAGACCGCATGGTACCAAGTAATGAGCGAGCGAAAATTGCCTTGTTCTGTAATGTACCAGAAAAAGCAGTGATTTCCCTAAAAGATGTGGATTCTATCTATCAAATTCCTGCCTTATTGCAATCACAAGGGCTAGATAATTTTGTGTGCCAACGTTTCCATTTAGATTGCAAACCGGCGGATCTTTCCGAATGGGAGCAAGTGTTATATCGTCAAGCCAACCCAACCGGCGAAGTGACTATCGGTATGGTGGGCAAATATGTCGAATTGCCTGATGCCTATAAATCGGTGAACGAGGCCTTAAAACATGCTGGATTAACCAATCGCTTAACAGTGCATATTAAATATATCGACTCGCAAGATGTGGAAACCAAAGGCGTTGAGATTTTAAAAGGTGTGGACGGTATTTTAGTGCCGGGGGGCTTTGGTTATCGTGGTGTAGAGGGTAAAATTCTCACTGCACAATATGCTCGAGAAAATAATATTCCTTACTTAGGCATTTGCTTAGGTATGCAAGTGGCCTTGATTGAATACGCTCGTCATGTGGCAGGGTTAACGCAAGCAAATTCTTCTGAATTTGATAAAGCCTGCCCACAACCTGTGGTCGGTTTAATCACCGAATGGCAAGATGCCACAGGCCAAGTGGAAACTCGCACCGATAAATCCGATTTAGGTGGCACCATGCGTTTGGGCGCACAACAATGTCATCTCGTGGATGGCTCGAAAGCACGTGAACTGTATGGCAAAGAAACCATTGAAGAACGTCACCGTCACCGTTATGAAGTGAACAATACCTTGTTGCCACAAATTGAGCAAGCCGGCTTAAAAGTCACTGGATTAAGTGCGGATAAAAAATTAGTGGAAATTATTGAAGTACCAAATCACCCTTGGTTTGTGGCTTGTCAATTCCACCCTGAATTTACGTCCACACCAAGGGACGGACATCCATTATTTGCTGGATTTGTCAAAGCAGCGAAAGAAAATCAGGGCAAATAAGGGCAAAACCCGATGTTAGATCAAAATATGGTGATTTTTTACAAGACAAAAGGCACAAAGATCTATACCATATCGGGATAGTTTTAAAACACGAATTTTAGATTAACTTAAATAGAAGGAAAACAAAAAATGGCAAAAATCGTTAAAGTCATCGGCCGTGAAATCATTGACTCACGTGGTAACCCAACCGTTGAAGCAGAAGTGCATTTAGAAGGCGGTTATGTTGGTTTAGCAGCAGCCCCATCAGGTGCATCAACAGGTTCTCGTGAAGCATTAGAATTACGTGATGGTGATAAAGCACGTTTCTTAGGTAAAGGTGTATTAAAAGCCGTTTCTGCAGTAAACAACGAAATCGCCAAAGCGGTTGTGGGTAAAGATGCGTTAAACCAAGCTGAAATCGACCAAATCATGATCGACTTAGATGGCACAGAAAACAAATCAAAATTCGGTGCAAACGCTATTTTAGCGGTATCTTTAGCCAATGCTAAAGCTGCAGCCGCAGCGAAAGGTTTACCACTTTACGCTCACATTGCTGAATTAAACGGCACACCAGGTCAATACTCTATGCCATTACCAATGATGAACATCATCAACGGTGGTGAACACGCAGACAACAACGTAGACATCCAAGAATTTATGATTCAACCAGTGGGTGCAAAAACCTTACGTGAAGCATTACGTATCGGTGCGGAAGTGTTCCACAACTTGGCTAAAGTATTAAAAGCGAAAGGCTTAAGCACCGCAGTGGGTGACGAGGGTGGTTTCGCACCTAACTTAGAATCTAATGCTGCTGCATTGGCTTGTATCAAAGAAGCCGTTGAAAAAGCCGGTTATGTGTTAGGTAAAGATGTGACTTTAGCTATGGACTGTGCGTCTTCTGAGTTCTACAACAAAGACAACGGTTTATACGAAATGAAAGGCGAAGGTAAAACCTTTACTTCTCAAGAATTTACACACTATCTTGAAAACTTAACCAAAGAATACCCAATCGTGTCTATCGAAGATGGTCAAGATGAATCTGACTGGGAAGGTTTCGCCTACCAAACTAAAGTATTGGGCGACCGTGTTCAATTAGTGGGTGATGACTTGTTCGTAACCAACACCAAAATCTTAAAAGAAGGTATCGAAAAAGGTATCGCAAATTCTATCTTAATCAAATTCAACCAAATCGGTTCATTAACTGAAACCTTGGCAGCGATTAAAATGGCGAAAGATGCAGGTTACACCGCAGTAATTTCTCACCGTTCAGGTGAAACCGAAGATGCAACTATCGCAGATTTAGCAGTGGGTACCGCAGCAGGTCAAATCAAAACCGGTTCAATGAGCCGTTCTGACCGTATTGCGAAATACAACCAATTAATCCGTATCGAAGAAGCATTAGGCGACAAAGCTCCGTTCTTAGGCTTAAAAGCGGTGAAAGGTCAAGCGTAATCTGAGTTGAATTAGATTAAAAAAATCTTAAAATTCGTACCGCACTTTGGCTCTAAAGAGAAAAAGTGCGGTATTTTTTTACAACGTTTTTGAGAATAACACCATGTTACATTTAGTATTAGAAGATAAACACCTTATCGGTCAGAAAAAACATTTTGGAGCCCATTCCACGGTGCATGATCATTTGGTCGTGATGTTTGAAGATGACGGTGAAACCGGTTATTTTTATGCCATGGATTTAACCAACAAAGAGCAACCGATTGTGGATAGTTTATATGTTTACGGCGTGGACAGCATTGAGGGACGGCACGAGGCACGTCAATTTCAAATTTGTTGGTCGGAAGATGGTAATCAAGCCTTTTTACTCGTGAATGGTTATCCCCACGCAAGTTTTGATTACACCCGATTAGTCGGCTACAATCACAGTAAATTCCCGATGCCTGAAATCACCAGTATGTGGTCGCATGAAGAAATTACGGATAAATTAGTGGCAGAATGGTTAAAGGTTTAATTCAAATTTGAGCGTTATATATTGATAAAACCGATTAGAATAATTTATGTAATCAGGTTGCTTATTAGGCGATTTTTAGCCAGAATGACCCGATTATTCCCCCTTAGAAAATGAAAGGAAAGCACTTATGACAAAACATTATGATTATTTAGCTATCGGTGGCGGTAGTGGCGGTATTGCATCCATTAACCGTGCAGCCAGTTATGGTAAAAAATGTGCCATTATTGAGGCAAAACACTTAGGCGGTACTTGCGTCAATGTGGGTTGTGTACCGAAGAAAGTCATGTTCTATGGTGCACAAGTGGCCGAGGCGATTAATCATTATGCCCCAGATTATGGCTTTGATGTCAGCGTCAATAAATTCGATTTTTCAAAATTAGTGGAAAGCCGTCAAGCCTATATTGGACGTATTCACACATCTTATGGCAATGTGTTAGGTAAAAATAATGTGGATGTGTTAAACGGTTTTGCGAAATTTGTTGACGCAAAAACCATTGAAGTGAGCTATGCTGACGGCTCAACAGAACAAGTGACGGCGGATCATATTTTAATTGCCACGGGTGGTCGTCCGAGTATTCCTAAAGTGAAAGGGGCGGAATACGGCATAACGTCTGACGGCGTATTTGCATTGAACGAATTACCAAAATCTGTTGCCATTGTGGGAGCGGGTTATATTGCCGTTGAGTTGGCTGGCGTCTTTAACAGCTTTGGTGTCGAAAGCCATTTATTTGTGCGTCAACATGCACCGTTGCGTAATCAAGATCCTTTAATCGTGGATACCTTGTTGGAAGTATTAGCACAAGACGGTATTCAATTACATACCCAAGCCACTCCAGAAGAAGTGGTGAAAAATGCGGACGGTACATTAACCTTAAAACTTAAAGACGGACGTGAAACCACGGTAGAAAGTCTGGTATGGGCGATTGGTCGTGAGCCGGCAACAGATGTGATTAACTTACAAGCCACTGGTGTTGCCACTAACGAACGTGGGTTTATCAAAGTGGATAAATTCCAAAATACCAATGTACCCAACATCTATGCCGTCGGTGATATTATCGAGGGCGGTATTGAATTAACCCCTGTGGCCGTAGCCGCCGGTCGCCGTTTGTCCGAACGTTTATTCAACAACAAACCGAACGAGCATTTAGATTATAATTTAGTGCCAACAGTGGTGTTCAGCCACCCGCCTATCGGCACCATTGGCTTAACCGAGCCACAAGCTATCGCTCAATACGGCGAAGAAAATGTGAAAGTCTATAAATCATCTTTCACCGCAATGTACACCGCTGTTACCCAACATCGTCAACCTTGCCGCATGAAATTAGTCTGTGTGGGAAAAGATGAAAAAGTGGTGGGTTTACACGGTATTGGTTTTGGTGTCGATGAAATGATTCAAGGTTTTGCAGTCGCCATTAAAATGGGTGCAACCAAAGCAGACTTTGATAACACCGTCGCCATTCATCCGACAGGTTCCGAAGAATTTGTCACCATGCGTTAACTGATATAAGAAGGAATTTATTATGTTTACAGATTGGAAAGCCCATACTTCCCATGTGAAAAAATCTTTTGGTGAATTAGGTAAAAAACAACCGAAAATGTTACAAGCCTATGCAGCGTTAGGAGCAGCAGCGGCAGAGGGTAATGTATTAGATGCGAAAACCAGAGAGTTAATCGCCTTAGCGGTTGCAGTGACTACTCGTTGCGAGAGCTGTATTTCAGTGCATGCGGCTGATGCTGTAAAAGCAGGGGCAACGGAAGAAGAAGTTTCTGCGGCGTTAGCCATGGCCATTGCCTTAAATGCCGGTGCGGCTTATACCTATTCGTTACGTGCTTTAGAAGCCTTTAACGAGCAGAAATAGCGCTAAAAAAATAAAAAATGCACCTTGATTTTATATTAAGGTGCATTTGTTTTTTATTGCCATTGCGTTTGAATAAACGGAATAATCTCTCGCAAACAATCCGAAATCGGAATCACCGTCAAATTCTTCTCTACCTCTTTTCTAAACGGTGGACAAAAGGCAATATGGTGTTCTGCTTGATTAATCGGCCGCCAACGGCGTGGAATGGCGGATAAACGGCTTGGATAAAATCCAATGGTTGGAATATTCAACGCCCCACAAATATGCAACGGCCCCGTGGAACCCGCTATAAATAAATCGGCACAAGCTAAAGAATAAGTGAAATCTTGTAGACCATTATTTTTATCATAAATAACCACATGATCATCATTAACCATGCTAGCCAGTTGGTGCGCTTTTTCACTTTCATTTGGGCCAGCAGTTAACACAATATGGCAATCAAACTCGGCTAAAATGCCCTTGATTAACGCCTCATACTGATTCAACGATAAACTGTTTGCCGACCCCCCCGTGCCACTATGCACAAATAGCCATTTTTTATTGAGGTCAAGATTGAATTGTTTGCTTAATAAAACTCGCTGATTTTGCACCGCAGTTTGATCTAAGGTTAAATAAGGCGGTTGAGGCTCGATTGGGGAAAGGTGATGATCGGCCAAAAATTGGCGAGCCAAATCCAAATTATATTCAAACTCAGCCTTTTCCGAACGGGAACGACGTTGGGTAAGGCGATGATTATACAAAAATTGAAATAATTTCGTGGCGGGTGCAAGGCGATATTTAATGCCAGATTGCCAAGTGAGTTTGGCGTTATACCAGTCTGATACAAAACTAATCACCGAATCAAATTTGGCAGCCTTAATTTGATTCAAAGTGCGGTGAAAATCGGCGGCGTTTTTTTTATTTTGACTGTCAATGATGACATCATCAATATAAGGACAAAGTTCCGCTAACGGAGCGGTGTAATGTGGGACTAAAGCGGTAATGTTGATATCTGGATCAGATTGTTTGATTAACGCTAACGCAGGGAAAATCAGCATAAAATCACCGATTTTATCATTACGAATGACAAGTAAATTTTGCATAGGATTTTCCTAAAATAGTTTTGAAGCATAGGATTTTTGAACTATTACTACTTGCTTATCTTTCATTTTTTATCGTACCTTTTTGCATCTATTTGCCTTTGTTTTCATAACTCGTTATGTTATAATTATTTTATATGGATCTGTCAATAAAAAAAAACAATGAATGCTCAACACTCAACACTCAACACTCAACACTCAACACTCAACACTCAACACTCAACACTCAACACACTTATTTATCTGTCTAACCCCCCTTCATTTACTTATCGCTGAAAAAATAATTGAACAACAAAAATTATACAATGTAGATTTGATAACATTAACTTGTACAGATAATGATAAATACCGCTATTATTATCAACGTGTGACTAAATTATGCCAAAATAGTGTATATGTTAATCTAGGTAGAGCTCAAACTTGCAAATCAAAATATAAAATAACAGAACTTCGTAAGGCTCTGAAAAAACTTAGAAAAAATTATAGTCTTTGTTATCTTGCTAATTTAAAACATAAAGAAACACACTTTATTACGAGTCATGTAGGGGCAAAAAATTATCATACTTTTGATGATGGCATCGCTAATATTTCTCATCGTAAAGTAGATGATTTTGCCGGAAAGAAAAAAAATTATTTGAAAAAAATTCGTTATTATTTACGTGGTATAAAACATGATGCTTACACATACCTAAATAATACATCAAGACATTACACATTGTTTCCCCATCAGAAAAATATATTAAAAAACACATATCCAATTCAGTTAATCAATAGTGATAAATCCATAAAACAAGATCTTGGTAACAAAGTATTAAAGATATTTGTTGGTCAGCCCTTGCATGAAATTGGCGTAGATGAAAGCATATTAAAAAATATTATACAAAGCAATAATATCAAGTTTTATTTTCCCCACCCACGAGAAATAAATATTATTCAAGGGTTAACATATATTCATAGTAATAGAATTCTGGAAGATTATATATTACATGAAATTCAGAAAGATCCAAGCATAAGGATAGAACTTCACTCATTTTTCAGCACATCATTAATATTATTAAAAGAATTAGAAAATGTTGATATGACGGCCTACAGTTATAATAATGTTCCAAAATCTTTTGAAAATATTTGGAATATTTTTAAAGAAAATGGAATTAAAGTGATACATATTAATGAAAATATTTATCCCTAATATAGCTTAATAATTTTTCATTTGAGAATATACTAAAATGTGTATAAATATCTATTTTAACTTATCATATAAAATAAAGTATTTATACTTTATCTTTTGTGGAAAATATTTTTTATAAGGATGATAATATGAAAAAAATTGCAATTATTACCGCTCGTTCAGGTTCTAAAGGGTTACCAAATAAGAATGTATTACTAGCCAATGGAAAACCATTAATTGCATATAGTATAGAAGCGGCTATTGAATATAGTGGTTTTGAGAAAATTATTGTGACTACAGATTCTCAAGAATATATTGATTTACTGTCAGATTATCCTATAGAATTTATCAAACGGGCAGGGCATTTATCTAGAGATAATTCAAGTTCATTTGTTGTGATTGAAGATGTACTTCAGCAATATAAAGGACTAGATTTTGATTATTTTGTTTTATTACAACCGACCTCCCCCTTACGTACGGCAACACATATTAAAGAATCTTGTGATAAATTTGAGCAAAATATAGATAGATTTAATTTCTGTGTTTCTGTTTCTGAATCTCATAAACCGACGACATTAACTCGCTTAATAGATAAAGATGAAAGTTTGAAAAATTTTACTTTAGATTATTCAAATTATGCTCGACAACACTACCACCCTGAATTTTCACCTAATGGCGCAATTTTTATTGCAAAACCAGATGCTTACTTAAAACAAAAACATTTCTATGGTGAGAAATCTTTAGCTTATTTTATGGATAAATGTGATTCTATTGATATTGATGATCGCTTAGATTTTGAATATTTTTATTTTATTATGCAACAGCGTAATAAAAATATCACACTATTAAATTCAATTAAACAGCAAATCTTATACAAAACAGAGCTTTTTCAACAACAGAAAGATATTACTTTTATTGGTCATTCTATTTTAGAACAGTGGAATATTAATTTTATAAATGGGAAATCGGTAACCAATCTAGCTATATCAGGAATTTCAGCAAGTGAATATTTGCAATTAATTCTTGATAAAGGGATGATTCAATCATTGGGTAAAACAGTTATATTAATGATAGGGACTAATGATATTGTTAAAGATAATTGGTCAAAGCAGTCAATTTGCAATGATATTCAATTATTGATAAATCATCTTAAAAAGATTAGAACTGATATTAGAATATTATTTTTAGAAATCACACCTACCGCGTTAAGAATAGATCGTAGTAATAAAGATATTAATGAATTAAATACCTATTTAAAAGAAAAAATAACGGGTGTAGAATGGGTTGAACTGAATGCATTATTTAGCGATCAGTATGGGAAACTTAACCTTGAATATACTAATGATGGATTGCATTTTAATGCTCGAGGCTATGAATTATTACAATCTATTTTAGAAAAAAGAATAAAGTAAATTCGTATTACCTATGTTATCAGATTATACCAACCCCCGAATAGTACCATGTAGGATTGTTAGTAAAATATTACAAGCATTTTAATTTTAGTAGAGATAACACCGTAACTATCCTTGTTTATCCTTCAGTTATCCCTTGCTTTTTCCCAAAAAAAATGTATAATCCTTGGGCTTTTTGTCTATATATACAGAGAAAAAAGTAAGTATTCCGTGCCTTCGATACGGAATTTCTTTTATTATTAAACATTAGAGGAAGGTTATGGTAACCATTCGTTTATCTCGTGGCGGAGCTAAAAAACGCCCATTTTATCAAATCGTTGTCGCTGACAGCCGTTCACCACGTGACGGTCGTTTTATTGAGCGTGTAGGCTTTTTCAACCCATTAGCAACTGGTAACGCTGAACGTTTACGTTTAGATTTAGACCGTGTTAATGCGTGGTTAGAAAAAGGTGCAAGCCTGTCTGATCGTGTTTCTTCTTTAGTAAAAGAAGCACAAAAAGCAGCGTAATTAAACGATTTGAGTATAGGTGATAAATATGACACAACACACTGAACAGCGTATTGAAGTAGTCGGAAAACTCGGCTCGACTTACGGTATTCGTGGTTGGTTGCGTATTTATTCCTCCACCGAATCCGCTGAAAACATTTTTAGCTATCAACCTTGGTATTTAAAAATCAAGGGGCAATGGCAACCTACCGAATTAGAAAGTTGGAAACATCATAATCATGAATTGATCGTGAAATTGAAAAATATTGACGATCGAGAAATGGCGCAAACCTTGGCGAATGTGGAAATTGGCGTAGATTTGTCTGTTTTTCCTGAATTGGAAGATGGCGATTATTATTGGCACGATTTGATCGGTTGCCAAGTGGTCAATTTACAAGGTTACGCCATGGGGGCCGTGACAGAAATGATGGAGACCGGTTCTAATGATGTGTTGGTGGTCCGAGCGAATAGCAAAGATGCGTTCGGCAAACAAGAACGGTTAATCCCGTTTTTGTATGAACAAGTAGTTAAAAGAGTCGATCTCACCACAAAGACGATAGAAGTGGATTGGGACGCAGGTTTCTAATCTCAGGTATGCTGTGGCGCTTTTAAGTAGTAACTCTCGGGGAAATTTATGTTTATAGGGATCGTCACCCTGTTTCCCGACATGTTTAAAGCAATTACAGAATTTGGGGTAACAGGTCGAGCAGTCAAACAACATTTACTGGATGTGCAATGTGTGAATCCAAGGGATTTTACTTGGGATAAACACCATACCGTAGACGACCGCCCTTATGGCGGTGGGCCGGGTATGTTGATGATGGTGCAGCCTTTACGGGATGCCATTCATCAAGCCAAACAACAGGCGAAAGCACATCACAAGAGCGGTCACAAGGCAAAAGTGATTTACTTGTCACCGCAAGGACGTAAATTGGATCAAGCTGGCGTAAAAGAACTGGCACAAAATGAACAACTCATTTTAGTGTGTGGTCGTTACGAGGGCATTGATGAACGATTGATTCAAACCGAAATTGATGAAGAATGGTCAATCGGCGATTATGTTCTTACTGGCGGGGAATTGCCTGCAATGACATTAATTGATGCCGTTGCAAGATTTATTCCCGGAGTATTAGGCAAACAAGCCTCCGCAGAGGAAGATTCCTTTGCCACAGGGTTATTGGATTGCCCACATTATACTCGGCCAGAGGTGTTAGACGGGCTTACTGTACCACCCATACTGATGTCGGGTCACCACGAAGAAATTCGCAAATGGCGATTGAAACAATCCCTTGAGCGAACGTGGTTAAGACGCCCTGAGCTACTGGAAGAACTAGCTCTGACTGACGAACAAAAAAAATTGCTCGCTCAAATTAAAAAAGAGCAGGCTTAATCAGTTAATTCTAGTATTAAAAAAGGTTTAAAAAATGAGCAACATCATTAAACAACTTGAAGATGAACAATTAAAACAAAACATCCCTAGCTTCCGTCCTGGTGACACATTAGAAGTAAAAGTATGGGTTGTTGAAGGTTCTAAAAAACGTTTGCAAGCATTCGAAGGCGTGGTTATTGCAATTCGTAACCGTGGCTTGCACAGTGCATTTACCTTACGTAAAGTATCAAACGGTACTGGCGTTGAACGTGTTTTCCAAACTCACTCACCAGCGATTGACAGCATTGCTGTGAAACGTAAAGGTGCGGTACGTAAAGCGAAACTTTACTACTTACGTGAACGTTCAGGTAAATCTGCACGTATTAAAGAACGTTTGGGTGCTTAATTTCAGATCAAGATTAATGAGCAATAAAAGGCTTGGAAATCTGATCTGATACCCAATATTTAAAGGACTGAGGACGATAATCTATCGAACTCAGTCCTTTTAATTTTAGCTGACATTCTTCATGGTAGTGGCGAACAGATTCATTCTGTCTATTCGCATGATTGATGCTGATTGTCCAAATACAACCATTCAGCCACTTGTTTAGCAAAATACGTCAAAATCCCATCAGCACCCGCCCGCTTAAAGCACAACAAGCCCTCCATGATACACTCTTTTTCTTTTAACCAACCATTTTCAATGGCAGCCAAGTGCATGGCATATTCGCCGGACACTTGATAGGCAAAGGTCGGCACACCAAATTGGTGTTTGACACGATAAACCATGTCTAAATACGGCATACCGGGTTTTACCATGACCATATCGGCACCTTCTTGAATATCCAGTGCCACTTCTTGCAAGCCCTCATCACTGTTGGCAGGATCCACTTGATAGGTTTTCTTATCGCCACCTTTTAAGTTAGCTGATGACCCCACTGCATCACGGAAAGGGCCATAATAATTGGATGCGTATTTTGCGGCATAGGCCATAATTAAGGTATGAATCAAGCCTTTCTGTTCAAGTGCGGTGCGAATTTTGCCAATTCTGCCATCCATCATATCGCTTGGTGCCACAATATCTGCACCGGCTTCAGCGTGGGAAAGGGCTTGTTTAACCAGAACAGCACAGGTTTCTTCATTTAACACATAGCCGGAGTCATCAATAATACCGTCTTGACCATGCACCGTATAAGGATCTAACGCCACATCCGTTAATACGCCTAATTCTGGATAAGCGGATTTTAAGGTTCGTACCGCACGTTGCACCAAGCCGTTAGGGTTATAGCTTTCTTCCGCTAACAAGGATTTTTTATCTTGTTCAACCACTGGAAACAAGGCGATCACTGGCACGCCGTATTTCACCAACAAACCAGCCTCAATCAGTAATTGATCGATGGTTAAACGTTCCACTTTTGGCATAGACGGCACGGGTTCACGTTGGTTTTCGCCCTCCATGATAAACACTGGATAGATCAAATCATCCACGGTTAATTTATTTTCCGCCATTAAACGGCGGCTAAAATCATGTTTACGCATACGGCGTAAACGGCGTTCAGGGTAACCTGTAAAAATTTGTATTGTCATTGTTTACTCCAAAACTTATAAAATTCTTGATTTTTTACCGCACTTTACCCTCACCCTCTCCCAAAGGGAGAGGGAATGTTAGGATTCAGTTTCGGCAGTATCTTCTTTTGGGCGGTAGAATCTGGCACAGATTACACCCACTTCAAACAGCAAACACATAGGAATGGCCAATAAGGTTTGGGAAAAAATATCGGGTGGTGTGAGCAACATCCCGACCACAAAAGCCGTCACAATAATATAAGGGCGTTTCGCTTTGAGATCTTCTGGCGTGGTGACGCCTGCCCAACAAAGTAAAATAATCGCCACAGGCACTTCAAAGCAAACACCAAAGGCTAAAAATAGGGTCAATACAAAATCTAAATAACTGCTAATATCCGTTGCCATGGCAACGCCGTCAGGGGTGGTTTTGGTGAGAAAGCTAAATACCAAGGGGAACACCACATAATAGGCAAAGGCGACGCCTACATAAAACAATAACGTACTGGAAAATAACAAAGGATAGACTAAGCGTTTTTCGTGGCTGTATAAGGCTGGAGCGACAAATGCCCAAAGTTGATACAGCAAAAAAGGCACCGAAATAAACACGGCTGAAAGTGCGGTTAATTTTATCGGGGTAAAAAACGGTGCAGCCACATTGGTGGCAATCATGGTTGAGCCAGCAGGCATAGCATCCAATAAGGGGGTCGCAATTAAATGATAAATATCATTAGAAAAATAGACTAACGCCAGAAAAACCACGGCAACAAAAATGAATGAGCGTAATAAACGATTACGTAATTCGATTAAATGTGAGATTAAAGGCTGTGTTTCTTCGACATTACTCATGATTTGTTCTCCTGTTGGCTAACAGGTTGAGCATCTTCAGCAGGGTGATATTGATCGATATATTGTGCCAACTGTTCGTCTAAAGACAATTCATGTTCAATATTTTCCGCCAGCTCGTCATCAACTGTTTCCGCATTATCAAGTGCGGTGGAATTTTCCGCTGTTTCTGATGTATTTTGTTGATTCGCTTGATAATTCTCGTTACGCACAATCTCAATTTGTTCTTGCAACGAATGATTGGCTACACTGGCTTGTTTATCCAACTCTGCTTTCATTTTTTCCGCAGATTGTTTCAAATCTTGCACAGTTTCCGCTAATTCAGGCGATAAAGCATTTAAATTTAAATGCTCGGCTTTTTTGATACTCTCTTGTAATTCTTGCAATTTTAATTCTTGAGCCAATTCATTTTGCACATTAGCCGCTAACCCACGAACGGTCCGCACCCATTTCATCACGGTACGAATGGCCACAGGCATACGTTGCGGCCCTAATACCACTAAGCCCACAATAAAAATCAACAGTAATTCAGAAAAACCTATATCAAACACGGATTATGCCTGTTCTTTTTGTTTTGCCGTCTCTTCTGTTTTTGCGTTGTCGCCATTGTCTAGAGATTTAAATTCCGCCTCTTTCGGTTCATCTGCCATGGCTTTTTTAAAACCTTTCACGGATTCGCCTAAATCAGAACCTAAGGTTCTTAATTTTTTTGTACCGAATAATAACACCACGATAGCGACAATAATGAGAAGTTGCCAAATGCTAATACCACCCATAAAATACCTCTTAATTTTCAATCATTCATGTTGCTGAATATACCCTTTTTCCGCTAGTTAAGCAATAGCTACAACAGGTTAAGCCGTAGCGTTTAGGTCACAGGATATGCTATAATTTTGCTTATTTTACGCATATTTACTCTAAATGGCAAAATCAAACTACATCACTCGCTCAGGCTGGAATGCCTTAGACAAAGAATTAAAGTATCTCTGGAAAGAAGAACGCCCAAAAGTTACGCAAGCCGTTTCAGAAGCAGCAGCCATGGGCGATCGCAGTGAAAACGCCGAATATATTTACGGCAAACGACGCTTACGTGAAATTGATCGGCGTGTACGATTTTTAATGAAACGGTTGGAAGTGTTGCAAATCGTGGATTATCACCCCCAACAAGAGGGCAAAGTCTTTTTCGGTGCGTGGGTAGAATTAGAAACAGAAAACGGCGAATTAAAACAATATCGTATCGTGGGTTGTGATGAATTTGATCCCGCTAAAAATTGGATCTCCATTGATTCCCCAGTAGCTCGTGCTTTGATTGGTAAACAGTTAGATGACGAAGTGCGGGTGAACACGCCATCGGGTAATATGCTGTTTTTTATTAATCGGATTTGGTATGAAAAAAGTTAACGGCATTTCTGGACAACCCATAAACGATCAATTAAAATCACACACAAGGTAGTTTTTAACTATTCTGAGGTGTGCAGCTACCATCAAGTGCGAGATTTAAAACCGAAAAAAGGGGAGCTTATGCTCCCCTTTTCGTTACGTCTTTGATACCATGTAATACATAAATCTTTTCCCCAAATTCTTCTGTTGTTAAATTTCCGTCAATCCAATCTTGGGAGAAAGCCAGAAATTCATCACTCGGTTCTAATCCTTCTAATCTGTTGTTATCGATAGCAAATTGCACCGCAGATTGTCGTTCACTTTTTTCTAAATCACCCATTTTTCACCTCTTATCTATGAATTTTCTCACCACACTTTGCGAATAAATTGATGGCTAAAACTAGCGGTATTTATCCAAAAACTTATAATAAGGAATACCAATTTTTAAGGCGAGATTTTTAATTAATTTTCCGCCATAGACAGATGGGATTCTGAGCTTTTCAAACACCTGTAAACGGTGATCATCCCCTAAAATACTTTCCGCAATAATCCGTCCAGCCAAGCCGGTTAACGCAATGCCATGACCAGAATAACCATAAGCAAAATACACATTCGGTGTAATGCGACCCAAATAAGGTTGTGAATTTAAGGTCATATCAATCGGGCCACCCCAACCATAATCAATTTTTACCTGTTCTAATTGCGGAAATACCTTGAGCATATTTTTCCGCATTACTTGTACCATATCTTTATTAGAACTGCTATCACTGCCAAATAACAAACGATTATCTGCACTTAAGCGATAATAATCGAGCAATAAATTATTATCACACACTGACATGCCATTATTAATCAGGCTATCTGCGGTGGCTTGATCGAGCGGTTCTGTGGCGATAATAAAACTTTCCACAGGTAAAATTTTCCGAGCGGTACCGTGATGAATAGACTTAGGTAAATTGGCAATATAGGCATTGGTGGCTAACACCACATGTTGAGCAGATACTTGGGCTTTATCGGTGGTTAAAACTACTTGATTGCCTTGCGTTTGCATATCCAACACAGGCGATTGCTCAAAAATCTGTACCCCCAATGCTAAACAGGCTTTGGCTAAACCTAAGCAGTAGTTTAACGGATGTAAATGCCCTGAATTGCTATCAAATAAACCGCCCACATAAATATCTGATCCCAAATGCTGTTGTAATTGGTGCTTATCCCACAATTGCATATGGGGATAGCCAAAAGTTTCACGGCTGGCTTTTTCAATGGCGACTAAATCGTCCATACGGCGATGGTTTAATGCCAAAGTGGCGTAACCTTTTTTCCAGTCACATGAAATTTGGTATTTATTAACTCGCTCATCAATAATATCAATGGCCTCTAACGACATTTCCCACAAACTTTTGGCTTGTTCAAAACCAAATTGTTCAATATATTCATCAATGCCATCTTCAAAACCATTAATGGCTTGTCCACCACTGCGTCCCGAGGCACCAAAGCCAATTCTTGCCCCATCTAGCACAATCACCTTTTTGCCTTGTTCTGCCAGTTCTAAGGCCGTAGATAAACCGCATAATCCAGCACCAATGACACAAACATCCGCAGACAAATTTTCCGCCAAGTGCGGTTGTTTTAAGTCAAGATTTCGGCTGTCGTAATAGTAGGTGTTGATATGTTCTTGATGTGCAAAGTTCAGCATAAAATTGCCTTTTTCAATTATTTCCGCCGATCTTACAAGGATAAAAAAATATGTCAATGTACAAAATATGTTATACTTTATTTGCTTAAATAAAGCACAAAACTTTTAATTTTTTAACCGCACTTTTGGAGAATCTAAACGTAAATGAAAAAATCCTTTTCTCGTTCAATGAAAACTTTCATGCTTTCCGCCACCACTTTTTTTGCTAGCCAAGTTTGGGCGGAGGATCTGTATATTTATAACTGGACGGACTATATTCCGTCAGATTTAGTGGCCGAGTTCACGAAAGAAACAGGCATAAATGTCAATTATTCGACCTTTGAAAGCAACGAAGAAATGTATTCAAAATTGAAGTTAATGGATAAAGCCGGCTATGATTTAGTGTTTCCGTCAAGCTATTACATTGGCAAAATGGCCAAAGACGGTATGTTAGAAAAAATCGACCACAGCAAATTAAGCAATTTGTCACAAATTCCACAAAATTTATTAAATAAAGAATTTGATCCCAATAACCAATATTCCTTACCTTATGTTTATGGATTAACAGGCATTGCGGTAAACACCAGCCAAATTGATCCGGCTAAAGTGACCAGTTGGGGAGATTTATGGAATCCCGAATTTAAAGGCAAAGTGTTATTAACCGCTGACGCACGAGAAGTGTTTCATATTGCGTTATTGCTAGACGGCAAATCGCCGAATACCACCAAGGAAGAGGAGATTAAGGCGGCCTATGAGCGTTTAGTTAAACTGTTGCCTAATGTGGGGGCGTTCAATTCAGATACGCCAGAATTGCCTTATATTCAAGGCGAAGTGGATTTGGGGATGATTTGGAACGGATCCGCTTATATGGCTGCCAAAGAAAATCCGGATATTAAATTTGTGTATCCGAAAGAGGGGGCGATTTTCTGGATGGATAACTACGCCATTCCGAAAGGGGCGAAAAATATTGAGGCGGCCCACAAGTTTATTGACTTTATGCTCCGCCCTGAACATGCGAAAAGTATTATTGAACGCATGGGCTTTTCAATGCCGAATACTGGGGCGAAAGCCTTGTTAAAAGCGGAAGATGCGGCAAATCCATTATTGTTCCCACCGGAGGAAGAAGTGGAAAAAGGCGTATTCCAAGGCGACGTGGGCGACGCTGTGGATATTTATGAGAAATATTGGAATAAATTGAAAACCAATAATTAGACCTGTCTAAGTATAATCTGCACCCGAAATTTAAGCTAATTACTTGCGTATTTGGGTGCAGATTTTATTTAGTCATTTTCCATTCCTCAATTTGTCGTGTTATAGCATAAAATTTTTCTACTTCTTCGTCACTTTTTTGGCTTGTTTGCCAAGTTTGCTGATAGTTTCTAAATAGGCCACTTCCACATCATCAAGCGTTCTCGCCTTATATTTACGATATTCCATTTTGGCTTTTTCTATGGCTTGATCATGCGAGATACTGCCTGAATGGGTTAAAACTTTGCGATTAGTGGACATTAAAATCCGATCTAATTCCTGTACAAAATCTGTCATTTTCATAGGACGTTCTTCAATCGCATTTAATTCAGCAAAATCAAAATAAGCCGATACGATATTATTCAACACTCGCAATTCATGCTCACTCAAATAATTTTTAGCAATCATTGCTTCGGCTTGAGTAGGCTGACTACCTTTAAAATGAGATAACCCAGCAAAGGGTTTGTCGCTATCCACTCTAAAATAAATCACTTCACTGGCGGTGTTGCCGTGAGCAGCGTAGTGTAATTTGTTTTGCACAATTTTAAAGAACTTAATACTAGTTTCACTCTTCGCATCATAATCTATTGCGGTAGCATATAAATCCAACACTTGCCGATACATCACTTTTTCGCTTGAACGGATTTCACGGATACGGTCTAATAATTCCTTGAAATAATGACCTCCACCTAGATTTTTCAGACGTTCATCATCCATGGTGAAACCTTTGATCAGATATTCCTTAAGCCGCTCGGTTGCCCAAATGCGGAATTTAGTTGCCGAACTGGATTTGACACGATAGCCCACAGAAATAATGGCATCAAGATTAAAATGCTTGATTTGACGTTGTACTTGACGTTTACCTTCTTGGCGAACGACTAAGAAATCCTTAGTAGTTGCATCTTCATCAAGCTCCCCTTCGGCAAAAATATTTTTTAAGTGCATAATAATATTTTCACTTGTTGTGTCAAATAGCGTTGCCATTTGGGCCTGACTCAGCCACACTGTTTCTTGCTCAAACCACACATCGACTTTAGTTGTACCATCAATAGATTGGTAAATCTGGATTGGATTACTTTTATTGCTCATCTTACAAATGCCCTCTAATTTTCAGCCCGATATATCACTCATATTGTGTAATAATCAATATACCTGTATAAATTACCACACTTTATTGTCATTATCAACAATATTTTGAAAATAGATTCCTTGCGAACACATCGGTCCGTTTAAATGACAATTAAACACTGACTAGCGATAACGAAAAAAAGGACGAACATCTGTTCGCCCTTTATATTCAATACATTATACCGTTAAATCGACCACAACAAGATCGCCAATAACTGCGGTGAAATTATCCGTAAAAACATGGTGAGTGGATAAACCGTGGCATAAGCTAAGGGTGCGGCCCCATGATCTTCTTTAATTGCATTGGCAAAGGCCAAAGCAGGAGGATCGGTCATGGAACCGGCGAGCAAACCACAAATAGAAAGATAATTCAGTTTGGCATACAGGCGAGCAATAATGCCGACTAGCACCAACGGTACAAAGGTAATTAAGATACCATACCCCATCCATTCTAGCCCATTCCCCTCGGTTAAGGTGCTAACGAAATTGCCCCCCGATTTTAAGCCGACCACCGACAAGAACAACACGATCCCAATTTCACGTAACGCCATATTGGCACTTGGTGGCATAAACCAGTAGAGTTTGCCGATAGAACCAATTCGAGCCAAAATTAACGCCACCACTAATGGGCCACCGGCTAAGCCGAGTTTTAACGCCACAGGGAAACCTGGAATATGGAATGGGATAGACCCGACCAATACCCCTAAACCGATACCGATAAACACAGGTAACATTTGCACATGTTGCAGTTTGGATTGCATGTTACCAAGATCCGACATCACTTTACCAATCACGTCATCACCACCGACAACATGCACCACGTCACCAAATTGCAATGTTGTGTTAGCGGTTGGCACAAGTTCGATCCCTGAACGGTTTAAACGAGAAATCACCACGCCGTATTTTTGATGATAAGCAAGGGTACGAATACTTTTCCCTAACACTTTTTCATTGGTAATCACCACACGTTCAGAGCGTAAGTTGCCTTTAATGGTCGAGGCCTCAATATCCACTAACTCGCCCATAATTAACCGCACTTTATTTAAAGCTCGGCCCTCGCCCACTAAATGCAACACATCATCTAAGTGAATTTCCGTTTCGCCTTTTGGCACCACGATTTCTTCGCCTCGTTTTAAGCGAGTACAAAGCACCGCTTGTCCCTCAAAACCGGGGATTTCTTTGAGCAATAAACCATGTAAATTCGGGTTGGTCACTTTCAGATTGGCTTTTTCTAACGCCTCTTTGTCTTTGCCGGTTTCTCGATTAAAGGCCTCCGCCTCCTCGTCCACTTTAATACGGAAGAATAAACGAATTAACCACATGCTTAACAAAATACCGCAGATCCCGAACGGATAAGCCATGGCATAAGACATCCCCATTTTTTCGGTGATGTTGGTCATGCCTAACTCCACCAGAATTTGCTGTCCTGCCCCGAGAGATGGCGTATTCGTCACCGCCCCCGAATAGATCCCAAGCAACACTTCCAATGGCACGTCGGCAAGATGATAAACCCCCACCACCGTTAATGAACCTAACAACACAATTAATGCCGCCAAGCCATTGAGTTTCATACCCGATTCACGCAAAGAGGCAAAAAAGCCGGGGCCTACTTGAATACCAATGGTATAAACAAACAGAATCAAACCAAACTCTTGCACAAAATGCAAGGTATGCGGATCCAACATTAACCCATTTTGATGGGTAAAATGGGAAACAATAATACCGCCGAATAACACACCGCCGATACCCAGTCCCACACCTTTAATTTTCCAATGACCAATCCATAACCCCACTACCGCCACCAGCGAAAGTAGGCTTATCGTGATCGCAATATCAGACATAACGCCCCCTAAATTAAAATTAACTGGCCACAATTATAATGTAAGCCACACAAGATAAAATAAGCAAAATGAAAAAATTTGACGTTTATCACATTTTTCCTTGCTAAATTGCATTATTTGCTGAAAAATAACGCATTATTTTAACATTTATTGCTGAATTATTATATGGATTATACCCAAGAATTAATCACCTCGCTATTTTGGATCTTAAAAGCCATTGGGATCACGGCGATTGTGTTCACTGCTGTACTCTGGTTTTTAGTCAAAACCACCCATTGGGGACAACAATTTTGGTCATTGGCGAAAGATTATCTGTCGCCCAAACGCAGTGTTAAACCCCTAGCTTATTTTATTGTGATTGTGTTTTTTAACCTATTTTCCGTCCGCTTAGATATTCTGTTTTCCGAATGGTACAAGGCCATGTATGACGCCTTGCAAAATAGCAATGAAAACGTTTTCTGGATTCAAATGGTGGTGTTCTCCGTGTTGGCCACCATTAACATCAGCAATGTGTTATTGCTTTATTATCTCGGACAACGTTTCACCATTCAATGGCGAACTGAACTCAACCAAGAAATGGTGGATAAATGGCTCGGTGAACAGGCCTATTACAAAACACAATATATTTATAATCAACTAGATAACCCCGATCAACGGATCCAACAAGATATTCAATCCTATGTGTCTAGCTCCTTAAGTTTTGCCACCGGCGTGATTTCTTCCGTGGTATCTATTGTGGCCTTTACCCAAATTTTATGGAATCTGTCCGGCCCAATGGAAGTCGGTTCTTTTACCATACCGCATGCCATGGTATTTTTGGTGTTTATTTATGTGCTCGTCACCAGTGTGTTTGCGTTCCGTATTGGACGACCGTTAATTCAGTTAAATTTTGCTAACGAACGCTTAAATGCGAACTACCGTTACTCGCTGATTCGGATTAAAGAATATGCCGAAAGCATTGCCTTTTTCCGTGGCGAAAAAATGGAACGCAATATCTTATTTAAACAGTTTGATAAAGTGATTGGCAACGTGTGGAAAATGGTTCACATGACCTTAAAACTATCCGGCTTTAACTTAATGGTATCGCAAGTATCCGTGGTGTTTCCGTTTATTATTCAAGCCAGCCGATTCTTTAGTAAACAAATTCAATTAGGCGATTTAATTCAAACCTCGCAATCCTTTGGCCGTGTCCAATCGGCGTTATCTTATTTCCGTAACGCTTATGATGAATTTGCTAGCTATCGAGCCGTGTTAGATCGTTTAACCGGTTTCCATTCCGCCATTGATCAGGCCAATCAACCGAATGAAGTACGCTTACATCACACCGAAAGTGCGGTGCGTTTTGAGCAAGTTTCGGTGAAAAAACCCACCGGCGAAACCCTGATTGCGGATTTAACTTTCGATCTGCCACAAGGTTCATCGCTATTAATTAAAGGCCCATCAGGGGCGGGCAAAACCACCTTATTACGCACCATTGCGGGCCTTTGGTCGCATGCCAACGGCGATATTTATTTACCCCAACAGAACGCCCTGTTCTTACCGCAAAAACCGTATTTACCGCAAGGGCGTTTAATTGATGCGTTATTTTATCCCAATCTTGCCCCTGATAATGTGGATTTCGCCCAAGCGGCAGACACCATGCGAGCGGTGCAACTTGGCCATTTAAGTGATAAATTGGAACAAGAAAATGACTGGACAAGGGTGCTTTCACTGGGTGAACAGCAGCGGTTAGCGTTCGCTCGGTTATTGATTACCCAACCGAAAATTGCTTTCTTAGATGAAGCCTCTGCCAGTATGGATGAGGGATTAGAAGATGCCATGTATCGTTTATTACATGAACGTTTGCCGAACACCACGATTATCAGTGTTGGACACCGTTCAACCCTGAATGTGCATCATCAGCAACAATTAGAAATTGATCCTGTTAATCATTGTTGGCAGTTAATCGTTGGCAGTTAATGGTAGGACATTAAATGAAAAAAACGTTGTTTATTGCCGATTTACATTTAAGCGAAAATCGCCCCGATTTAACCGCACTTTTTGTGGATTTTATGCAACAGCAAGCCCCAAAAGCCGAGGCGTTGTATATTCTGGGCGACCTGTTCGATTTTTGGATTGGCGATGATGAACGTTCAGATTTAATTCGCTTAGTGCAAGACCACATTCGAGCGATGACGCAACAAGGTATTCCCTGCTATTTTATCTGCGGTAATCGGGACTTTTTGCTCGGGCAACAATTTGCGGCAACTTGCGGATTACAGCTTTTACCTGATTATCAAGTAATTGATTTATATGGCACGCAAACCCTAATTTGTCACGGTGATACCCTGTGTATTGATGATGAAAAATACCAACAATTCCGCCGTAAAGTGCATCAAAAATGGCGACAACGTTTGTTTTTATGCTTACCCTTAAAACTGCGGTTAAAAATTGCTGAGAATATTCGTGCTAAAAGCAAAGCAGATAAGCAACAAAAGCCCATTGAGATAATGGACGTGAACCCAGAATTTACCTTGCAAATCATGCAACAATTTGCGGTGACAAGATTAATTCACGGCCATACCCATAAACAACATATTCATCAAATCACACCGCAGTATGAGCGAATTGTGTTAGGGGATTGGGGCAAAACGGCCTCGGTATTGGAAGTGAGCGAGCTTGGGGCAAAATTTATTGCGTCATCATCTTAACAGGTGTTGGCAGTGAGGCCTAAAACGCAGTATAATGCAAGACGAATTTCAATTTTCTTAGGAGATGATATGATGAAAAACACATTATTAAACAGTTTATTGTTCGGGCTTTTAATGGTAAGTGGTCTAGGATTTAGTGGTAAATCTTTTGCATTATATGATGATGGAAGTTGTGATGTGTTTGGCAGAATAACTTTAATGGAAAAATTAAAAACAGAACAACGTAATTATATGTGCAAAGATAAAAGGCTAATTTATCAAACTGTTACAGAAGAATTTAAAAAAGCAAAATATGTTTTTGATGGAAAAGAATACAATTATAAAAACATGGCAAAACCATTAACTTTAGAACATCAAAAAGAAACAAATAACTTTGAAAAAAAAATATCAAATTATGAAAATAGATTAATTCAATCAATTAAAAACAAAACTTTCTTAAATAATGAGAACGTATTTACATCATTATCTAATGAAAAGAAATCCTTATATAAAGAAATGTTTGAAAAAAAATATTATAATTATCCAATTATTGAAACTGTTTATGGAATTGATGATTTATTAAAAAGTGTTTGCCCACCAAGCATAAAAGATTTTTATGAAAAAAACATCCAAGAAAGAGAAAAATTTTTGAAATTATTAAATGCTTCATATCATTAATAAAAATGCTGGAAAATTTCCAGCATTTTTATTAAGAACAAAAGCCCGTTTTCAAATTAAGTTCATCTTGGATTTTAACAATATCTCCTTTTTCAATTATTCTTTCTTCACCATATTCTTTGTTTTCATAACTTGAAATGTTTTCCTATTCTATCGCTCAAGCAATGGGGTTTTTCCCTTGCATTCAGCGCAGCAGAGTGTCAAACTAACCCTATCCGATTTTTACCAGATAACCGCAGAGAGATAACATGACAACCACTAAAAAAACCAAAAAAAACACCGCACTTGTGGATCCCAATCGCCAACAAGAACAAGAAAAATACGAAAACCCCATCCCAAGCCGTGACTTTATTATTCAAATTATCCGAGAACATAACGCCCCCATGAGCCGTGAAGAAATCGTGGCGACTTTTGGCTTACGTCATGAAGATGAACTGGAGGGCATTCGTCGCCGTTTGCGTGCTATGGAAAATGATGGCCAGTTGGTGTTCACCAAACGGAAACGCTATGCTTTGCCGGAAAAGTTAGATTTAATCAAAGGCACCGTGATTGGACACCGTGATGGCTACGGCTTTTTAGAAATCGAAAGCCCCGCCAAAAATGTGGTGGCCAATAAAGATTTATTTATCCCCAATAACCAAATGCAACGGGTCATGCACGGCGATTTTGTGTTGGCACAGCCAGCGGGATTTGACCGCCGAGGTCGCCAAGAAGTGCGGATTGTGCGTGTGTTAGAAAGCCGTAAAAAACACGTGGTCGGTCGCTTTTTCCTCGAGGACGGCATTGGTTATGTGGTGCCGGATGATAGCCGTATTGGACGAGATATTTTAATTCCTAATGAATTTCGCCAAGGGGCGAGAATGGGGCAAGTGGTGGTGGTCGAACTGAAACCCCGCACCGCTAGCTTTAGTCAGCCGGTGGGCATGATCAGCGAAATTTTAGGCGACAATATGGCCAAGGGCATGGAAGTGGAAATTGCCTTACGCAATCACGATATTCCGCATACGTTCCCTGACGCTGTCCAAAAAGCGGTGAAAAAACTGAGTGAAGACGTGCCAGAAGAAGCGAAAAAAGGGCGTATCAATTTACGTGATTTGCCGTTAGTCACCATTGACGGCGAAGATGCTCGAGATTTTGATGATGCCGTACATTGTCGCAAAGAAAAAAATGGCTGGCGGTTATGGGTGGCCATTGCGGATGTCAGCTATTACGTGCGGTTACGCACCGCCTTAGATACCGAGGCTCGCAATCGGGGGAATTCTGTTTATTTTCCGAACCGAGTGGTGCCGATGTTGCCTGAAATTTTGTCGAATGGCTTATGTTCACTCAATCCGCAGGTAGATCGCCTGTGTATGGTGTGCGAAATGGAGGTGTCCCATAAAGGCGAATTAAAAGGTTATCAATTCTATGAGGCGGTAATGAACTCACACGCTCGTTTAACCTACAACAAAGTCGCACGCATTTTAGAGGGCGACGAGGCACTTTGCCAACGTTATCACGCTTTGGTGCCGCATTTGAAAGAATTGCACGTCATGTATCAAGCCTTGTTAGAGGCCCGTCATTTACGGGGAGCCATTGATTTTGAAACCATTGAAAGCAAGTTTATTTTTAATGAAATGGGCCGCATTGAGCGAATCGAAAAAGTGGAACGCAATGACGCTCACAAAATCATTGAAGAATGTATGATTTTGGCCAATATTGCCTCAGCAAATTTGATGGAACGTCACCAAGAACCGGCCTTATATCGGATTCATGCTGGCCCAAGTGAAGAAAAATTGACCGCATTTCGTGCGTTCCTCAGTGAATGTGGCTTATCCTTACGTGGCGGCAACAAACCCACCACCGCCGATTATGCCGAATTATTAAGCCAAGTAAAACAACGCCCCGATCAAGAACTGATTCAAACCATGTTGTTACGCAGTTTAAGCCAAGCGGTGTATCACCCTGATAATATTGGCCATTTTGGATTAGCCTTAGATGAATACGCCCATTTTACTTCGCCAATTCGCCGTTACCCTGATTTAACCTTACACCGTGCCATTAAATATTTGATTGCCAAAGAAAAAGGGGCAAAACGCAAAACCACACCAAGTGGCGGTTATCATTACAGCTTAGAGGAAATGGACGTCCTAGGCGATCAATGTTCCATGACCGAACGCCGTGCAGATGACGCCACAAGAGAAGTCGCCGACTGGTTAAAATGCGAATTTATGCAGGATCACGTGGGGGATGAATTTGACGGTGTGATTTCCTCTGTCACGGGTTTTGGCTTATTTGTTCGCCTTGATGATTTGTTTATTGACGGCTTGGTGCATATTTCCACCCTCGATAATGACTACTACCAATTTGACAGCGCCGGCCAACGCTTAATCGGCGAAAACAGCGGTATGCTATATCGTTTAGGAGATAAAGTTAGAATCAAAGTAGAAGCCGTCAGCCTTGAACAACGCCAAGTGGATTTCTCTCTAGTATCAAGCGAACGCCAACCACGCCGAGTGGGTAAAACCGCAAAAACCAAAGCGAAAAAGGCAGAAAACGGGGTGAAAAAGCACCGCAGTTTGAAAACCGAAAAAGCGAAAAACAGCGGAAAAGAGAAGAAATCAAGCAGTAAAAAACGCAAAGCTCGCTAACTAGCTGTTGTACAAATGCAAAGCGACATCGATTTAGATTGACGTCGCTTTATTCTTACCCTTGCGTCGCCAAATAAAGTACCGTCGCTGCCACACGAGAATGCACATTGAGCTTACGTAGCAAATTGCGAATATGGACTTTGACCGTTTCTTCCGAAATAAATAATTGCGACGCAATTTGTTTATTGGACAGACCCGTGGCAATCAGACGCAACACGTCCAATTCTCGCTCGGTTAAAGAATGAATAGGATCGGCATCGGCCACATGGCGTTCTCGCAACAGTGCTTGAATACTGTCACTCAACATCACTTCACCGCAAGCCACTTGTTTCAGTTGGGCAAGCAAGGTATCAGGTTCAGTGTCTTTTAACAAATAACCATCCGCCCCCGCATCAATGAGCGCAAACACATCATTTTTGGCATCCGATACTGTTAAAATCACAATGCGGGCATCCACTCCCTCAGCACGCAAGGCCTTTAAGGTATCTAGGCCTGACAACCCTTTCATATTCAAATCTAAGATAATTAAATCTGGCGCCAATTTGAGCGCCAGAGAAATGCCATCATTGCCATTACTGGCCTCGCCAACAACCCTGAAATCATCTTCTAATTCAATCAGTTGTTGAATACCTCGACGCATAAGGGGGTGATCATCAATAATCAGGATCTT
The DNA here is from genome assembly GCF_051851515.1 of Lonepinella sp. BR2271. Classification (NCBI taxonomy): domain Bacteria; kingdom Pseudomonadati; phylum Pseudomonadota; class Gammaproteobacteria; order Pasteurellales; family Pasteurellaceae; genus Lonepinella; species Lonepinella sp. BR2271. The sequence continues at coordinate 120,574 of NZ_JBPDVF010000002.1, forward strand.
AATTTTATCTTTCATTACACACTCTCTATATCTGAATGCTACGCATTATAGAATAAATCGTTATATATTGTCTTAATTAGCGGTGAACCGCAGTAAAAGGCACAATTTTTCGGCCCTCTCGATCAAACACTAATTGATAAAATTGAGGATAATTAAAATCACGTTGAATAATATGATATAAATTGTTGCCCGAGCTATCGGCTTGGTGATAGATATGATTGATTTCTTTTATTTTATCTTCTTTTTCGCCATCACAATGACGATAAATTTCAATGTGATTTTGTTCATCTAAAATGTATACATTAAAGGTGCCGTCCGCATTGTCTTTAAAGAAAAATTGCAAAAATCCCTCACTCGCAAAAGCGTCAATTTCCACTGGATAGCTACGATTATGTTGCTGTGCTGAAAGTTGATGTGGAAAGTGCGGGGCTTTTTCATCAAATTTTGCAGTATGCGCCAGTTCCTCAATATTGGCCACTTGGACATCCGGAATTTCCAGCCAACGTATGCCCCGATTTTCGAAGAAAAACTGCCAGTTTTTACCGGCAATCCGTAACATATTCGGGCTGTTCGCCGAAGAAATGGTGCCGACTTGAATACCAATACATTTATTCACCAAGGTTAACACTAAATCATGTAACGCTCGCTGATAGTTCTCACTGTAACAAAACACCTCAACGGATTTAGGCGAATCTGAACCTCGATGAATTTTATTGGTTAACACTTTTAACGCCAATAAAATGGCATTCTGGCCGTCAAAATGCAACGTCCGAATTTCATTCCAGACATTGCGGTAAATCAGATCGATACTGCCGACCAAACTTTCTTCATTTTGACCAAAACTAAATAAATCCGCTTGTTGAATATTGATCCGAGGTTGCACCAAATTTTGCGTTGGGTCCGAGGCTAAATTGACAAAAACCGCTAAATGCCGAATTTCACAAGGGTGGTGTAATTCTTCATTGGTGGCGGGCGGCACTTGCACAGGGAAGAACTGCGTTAAATCTGCCACAAAGGTTTTGAGCTTGTTTAACGATACCGTCTGGCTAAAAATATGCAACTGAGTTTTCTTGGTTAACAAGCCATTAAAATACGCCCAAGACACCAGTTTATGCAAATTCGGGTTGTATTCCACATGACGATTATAAGAGGCAAGCTCAGAGGCCTCTGGCGCTTGATTGACCACATACCATCCCGCTCGGGTATCGTGCTTGGTGCGTGGCACTTCAATAAACGTCAGATGTTCTTCCGATAAATCATTAGAAATTAAGGGGTTAACCAATGACACTTTGCCTGGTAATTCCTCAAAGGCACTGTATAATTTTCTTGACAGAATACTAATATCCTGCGGCATAATGGTGGCGTCCACATGATTTTTACGGGCAAATTTAATCAGATTACGATAACTCATCATTAACATCTGCACTAAATCATCATAAGATCGTTTGACCATTTTTATTTTCCAAAATGGTCGCTGATTAAGCTCCTCTACGGTATCTTGGCTCCAGCCCCATTGTTTCACCATTTCCGATAATAAACAAAAACGCCACCCCTCGGCTTTGGTGTACCATAAATCTTCCGTCGCCTTAATATAAAAGCAACGACGCACAAAGTTTAACCGTTTAAAATCGCCCAAATAAGTCAAATAACTGGTTACCCGATCTAACATGGCGAGATAAGGATCAAAATGATGATCTTCGGTACGATCCGTTAATAAATGAAACTTGAAATCGGATGAAATTAAATAGGTGTTTGGATATTCCCAAGAATAGGCCTCGAGCAATAAAATCTTGATGGTGGATTTATACGGCGCATCAATACCTTTATAAAGATGCCACAAACTGGCGCCAAAATATTCATTGGCGGAAAATGCCCCAAGGCCACCAAAATCCACCCAATCTTGCGGATCAATCTCTTTATTTAAAATTAATTGTTCAACTTCGGTTTCGTATTCTTTCTCATCTTCCACCAATAAATGCAACCATAATAAGGGTTTACCGGCTAAACGAATCGCAGAACGGTAAAACTCATCAAGTAGCAACATATATTGGGCAGAACCACAATTTTCTGATGTCATGGGATCGGAATAACGAAAACAGCGAAAACGTTCTTGATCCATCAGGAAAAAATTCACATCCACTTCAAATTGTTTCGCCCAATATTGGATAGCCAAAGTTTTTTGAGTTAACAATTCTCGTTCATGTTGATTCAGATCTTCACGATGACAGACCCAAATATCTAGATCAGAAGATGCCGTTTGTGAAATAGAGGCAATGCTCCCCATCACATACACGCCATAAATTGCATCAAAAGTGCGGTGAGAAAATCCATTAATTTGTGAATATGACAACTCTGGCATAACCCGAGTTAAGTATTCTTGCTGATAATCCGATAATTGAAATTGACTAATCCCCGCCGGAGAACCCACGACAAAACCAGGCAAACTGGGGTGGTTAACCTGTAATAATAATGTCACTAGTTTAAAGATATGCTGAAACTCGTTGGAGGCACCCGACAACGCTCGTACCACCCGAAAATGCTCTAGATCAGCCACTTGCTTTTTGGCAAATTCAATATCGTACTTCAAGAAAACACCTAATTTTTTCAATAGGTAACGTTTGTTACTTTATCATTTCGGGGCGGAGAAAGCAAATAATGAGGAGAGAAAGTCGGTGGTCAGAAAAGTGCGGTGGGAAAATGGGGGATTTTTGGAAATAATAAACCATTGGCATTATCTTTCCAAACTTGCCAGATCACCATAAAAACGACGCAACGATTCCAACGGCATTAACGATTGTTCGTGTTCACCTTGCCATAACTTTTCAGCTTTAAAATCAATCTCCTTTAACTTTTGAGCTAAGTTAGAACAATCCTTAAATTGTGTTTTAAATTCCTTTTTACTTTTTGTCTTGAAAATAGCATTGATATTTCGGCAATTTGAGCTTTTAACTAGCTCGTCTTCTAGGTTTAATGTTTGTTGCAAAAGAAAAACAGTCAATTTGTAATCTTTTAGTTGCTGAATATTTTGACAAAAACGCACACTATTTGTCGTGACGTCTGTATCATACACGATATAAATCTCACTAGCCCTTAAGCGAGGGATTAACTTATAAATATCCTGATTCCAACAATTAAACTTCTGCACTTTACCTAATAATTTCAATGTCTTTATCAATTTCTCTTCTGTTTCACCTTCCACAAGAAAAAGTACCGTTTTATTTTGACCTTTCTGTTTCCGCACGGTTTACTCCTTACTTGGAAAAAAGTAATTCATCTATTAAACTGGTGTCAGGAATCGTATAAAAGATGTTATTCTGAATATAATTTAATAGTGAACGATCATTCTTTTTGAATAATGTTTCAGGTTGTACAAATTCAGCGCTATCGTCTTCTTTGCGTACAAACAAGAAACTATGCACTGGCAAGTTCATATCTAAAACATCATAATTATGCGTAGTATAAATAAATTGCGAATAACGTCCCATGGTTTGAATAATCAAATTTACCATTGCTTGTTCTAACTCAGAATGGCTATATGCCATTTTTTCATCCAAGAAATAAGTTGCACAGGTTTGCTTATCAAATTTCTGGTTAAAACTCGCCATTTCTTTAATAAAAGCAAAAAATTCAGCGACCTGAATAGCATCAAAAGTCCCTTTAGATAAACGTTCTTGATTAACAATTTCCCCTGTTTTATTGATAATCACACTATCTTTATTTTTAAAACGAATCACATAGGCTTCTAGTTCATCTTTATCCATTAACTCATTCACTGAACTGATTGATGGATCAAAATTTTTCAAGATATTTTCAAGAATCTCTTTATTTAGATGACTATTTTTTTTAATAGTAATCTCGCTTTTGTCATTATCTTGTGTATTTGAAAACATATAATAAAAGCAAAGATGATCCGAAATAATCGGTTTAATATCTTCGAACAAATAAGGTGCATTCGTATTTTGATGATAAATCGCCCCCTCAATTTTTGTCTCTCCACATTTCTCAACTAAACTCATTAAACGCTTACGAGCTGAGTGGGCTGTATCATTTGGGCGAATAGGTAAAGCTGCATACACAATATGTGGATAATTTTTAATATCTTCCGCAGTCTGTTTAATTTCTAAATAATGAATGGTATTGGTTGCAGGCAATACAAACTCAACTCGGATGATCGCTTCTTTCTCTTTATGATTGATTTTATTTAATAAATTGCTATTTGGGAAAAGGATAAAATGCTGAATATAGCGTAAAATTCTACCTAGTGATGTTTTCCCACTAGCATTTGCACCTGAAACAATACAAACTCGTTTAAAGCGAAAATTGGGGCGTTCTGCTAAATATTCGTCCGCAACACTCGAATTCAGGATCTTGCGTTTGAGCGTAAAATCAATACTTGTATTGTGAAAATTGTATAGATTGTCAATATAAAGATGAGTAAATAGCATAATATATCCATTTTTTGGAAATTAAAACCTATTTAATTGTGCCATAAAGTATGAATAAGTGCAATTTTATTCTTGTTCTGCACAAAAAAGCCCCTAGTTTAAATACTTGGGGCTTTACTATCAATAGTTAATACTTACTCATCATCCATCTGATTCAAGATTTCAGACAAACTGGCTGTTTCGTTAGCGATAAGGTTGTTAAATTCTGTGTCAATTTATCTAATCAAGCCGTAAAACATTGCCCTTTAGGGCGATGATATAAGGCACGATTAGATAAAAAAGGCTCCATTACTCAACAAAGTTCATTTAATCATACTTTCTTCTATCCAACCATTATTCATTAAGTACAATCTCGTTTTATATTCTAAATTAGTATATTTATAATCTTTAGCCCAATCAGCTAAATCAGTATATCCCAATTCATAAACAACATTAACAAAACTCTGCCCTTCTCTAGTTGTTAAAACTGGACTTGATTGTACAATACGATTTACTTTACTTTTTCCTGAACAAAATCCATAGGTTTTATATAGAGCAGGAGCTTTAATAAGATACGCTTTTCCTTTTTCAGTAACAATATCAAAAATAGATAATTCTATATTTTCAATAACACGCTCTGAATAATCAATCATAAAATCCCCTGTTTCTCTATTTGTGATAACAAAACTATGTACTAATTGATTAATTGGCATTTCCTTTTCAACCAAGCAAACAAAGGACCAATTTCCTTCCGAAATTTCGGTAATAATTAATCCTTTTTTTGTCAATCTTTCAGCAACATCATCAATATTATCACCAGGTACAAAAAAATGTTCTATCTGGTTTCCTTGTATTTGTACCTCTACCGAAAACATCTTTACCATATTAGTTTTCATATTATCTTCCCTAAAAAATAAGAATGAGAGTTTTTAAATAATTTTATCTCTATAAATCTTTGTTAGTTATGTCAATAACTAACAAAGAGAGTATACTCTCTTGCAAAAATCATGATTTTTCCACCGCACTTTTTCCCAATAAAAAAGCCCTAAATATCACTATTCAGGGCTTTTAGCCGTTAATTAACTATTGATGACTAACTACTCATCATCCACCATATTCAACATTTCTGTCAAACTAGCAGTTGGGTCATCCGCAACCATATTGTTGAATTCCGCTTCAATCTCTGCTTCATCTGCAGCAGAGAATTTAACCACAGGTTCTTCAATTTGAATGCCTGCATGGCGGTTTTTCACGCGGTTTTGGTGATACGCAAAACCCGTACCGGCTGGGATTAAGCGACCGACAATCACGTTCTCTTTCAAGCCACGTAATTCATCACGTTTACCAGCAACTGCCGCTTCCGTTAACACACGAGTGGTTTCTTGGAACGACGCTGCGGAGATGAAAGATTCCGTTGCCAATGAGGCTTTAGTGATACCCAACAATTCACGTTGGTATTCCACTAACGGTTTGCCCTCTTCTTCACGTTTGCGGTTCACGATCTTAATGCGTGCCACTTCCACTTGCTCGCCCTCTAAGAATTCAGAATCATAGGCTTTGGTGATAATGGCTTTACGCAACATTTGACGAACGATGACTTCAATGTGCTTGTCGTTGATTTTTACCCCTTGTAAGCGGTAAACTTCTTGCACTTCGTTGACGATATATTCCGTCACGGCGTGAACACCACGCAAGCGTAAAATATCGTGTGGGGTTTCGGCACCGTCCGAAATTAAATCGCCACGTTCCACCATTTCGCCCTCAAATACGTTGAGTTGACGCCATTTTGGAATCATTTCTTCGTACGCATCGGAGCCATCTGTTGGGGTAATCAATAAGCGGCGTTTGCCTTTGGTTTCTTTACCGAATGACACAATACCTGAAATTTCAGCTAAAATCGCTGGCTCTTTCGGTTTGCGCGCTTCAAATAAGTCGGCTACCCGTGGAAGACCACCGGTAATATCTTTGGTTCCCACCGATTCTTGTGGAATACGAGCTAATGGATCACCGATATTGATTTCTGCACCGTCATCCAGCGTCACAATCGCTTTACCTGGTAAGAAGTATTGTGCCGCTACGTCTGTGCCTGCAATTAAAATATCGTTACCTTTGGCATCCACTAATTTAATCGCTGGACGTAAGTCTTTACCTGCGGTGGCACGTTCACCCACATCTTGCACTAAGATAGAAGATAAACCCGTCAATTCATCGGTTTGACGGCTTACGGTTAAGCCATCAATAATATCCACGAATTTCACGAAACCTGCTACTTCCGAGATGATCGGCATAGTATGCGGATCCCAGTTGGCAATGGTTTCGCCTGCTTCGACATCGCTGCCGTCTGCTTTGTTTAAAATGGTACCATAAGGCAATTTATAATGCTCTTTGGTACGACCGAATGCGTCAATCACGGTTAATTCGGTGTTACGAGAAGTTAAGACTAATTTACCCTCGTTGTTATTGACGAATTTCACGTTGGCTAAACGAATCGTCCCGTTGTTTTTCACTTGAACGCTAGACTCTTTGGCTGCTGCAGATGCCGCACCACCGATATGGAACGTACGCATCGTCAACTGTGTACCTGGCTCACCGATAGATTGGGCAGCGATAACACCCACTGCTTCACCTTGGTTAATCAAGTGACCACGTGCCAAGTCACGTCCGTAACATTTGGCACACACACCAAAGTCGGTGTTACAGGTTACCACAGAACGCACTTTCACGGTATCTACGGAGTTTTCGTCTAATACATTACAGAGTTTTTCGTCTAATAAGGTATTACGAGCGATTAACACTTCGTCTGTACCTGGTTTTAACACATCTTCGGCAGCCACACGACCTAACACTAATTCACGCAATGGCACTTTTTCATCACCACCTTCAATTAATGGTGCCATTACGATACCCTCGTGGGTACCACAGTCATCTTCAGTGATCACTAAGTCTTGTGCCACGTCAACTAAACGACGAGTCAAATAACCTGAGTTCGCTGTTTTTAATGCGGTATCCGCCAAACCTTTACGTGCACCGTGGGTAGAAATAAAGTATTGTAATACGTTCAAACCCTCACGGAAGTTTGCGGTAATCGGGGTTTCAATAATTGAACCGTCTGGACGTGCCATCAAACCACGCATACCGGCTAACTGACGAATCTGAGCCGCAGAACCACGTGCCCCAGAGTCAGCCATCATAAAGATGCTGTTGAAAGACGCTTGTTTTTCTGGATTGCCGTCACGGTTGATCACTTCTTCCGTGGACAAGTTTTCCATCATCACTTTCGCCACACGTTCGTTAGCTGCCGCCCAAATATCGATCACTTTATTATAACGTTCGCCAGCAGTCACAAGACCGGATTGGAATTGCTCTTGAATTTCTGCTACTTCATCTTCTGCTGCCGAAATAATTTCGTATTTCTTCTCTGGGATCACCATATCATCGATACCGACAGATGAACCAGAACGAGCAGCGTAAGCAAAGCCTGTGTACATAATATGGTCAGCGAATAACACGCTTGGTTTCATACCCAAACGGCGATAGCTTTCGTTGATCAATTTTGAAATGGCTTTTTTACCTAAGGTTTGGTTAAACAAGCTAAATGGCATTCCTTTTGGTGCGATCATCCATAAAATGGCACGACCAATGGTGGTATCCACTAAGTTGGTTTGTGGTTCAAATTCACCATCCGCATTTTTGCTGTATTCGGTGATACGCACTTTGACACGAGAATGTAATTCCGCCTGTCCTGTACGGTAGGCTTTTTCCGCTTCTCTCGGGTCTTGCAACAACATACCCTCGCCTTTGCCGTTGACTTTATCACGGGTCATATAGTACAGACCCAATACCACGTCTTGTGATGGCACGATAATCGGATCACCACTGGCAGGGGATAAAATGTTGTTGGTTGACATCATTAACGCACGAGCTTCTAATTGTGCTTCGAGTGTCAATGGTACGTGTACCGCCATTTGGTCACCATCGAAGTCCGCATTGAATGCCGCACACACTAATGGGTGCAACTGAATCGCTTTCCCCTCAATTAATAACGGTTCAAAGGCTTGAATACCCAAACGGTGCAAGGTTGGTGCACGGTTTAATAAGATTGGGTGTTCGCGAATCACGTCCGCTAAAATATCCCATACGATCGCATCTTCACGCTCCACCATTTTTTTGGCAGCTTTAATGGTTGATGCGTAACCACGGCTTTCTAATTTAGCGTAAATAAATGGACGGAATAATTCCAACGCCATTTTTTTCGGTAAACCACATTGATGTAGGTGTAAGTATGGACCTACGGTGATAACTGAACGACCTGAATAGTCAACACGTTTACCTAATAAGTTTTGACGGAAACGACCTTGTTTACCTTTGATCATATCTGCCAACGATTTCAATGGACGGCGGTTTGAACCGGTGATCGCACGACCACGGCGACCGTTATCTAATAAGGCATCGACCGATTCTTGTAACATCCGTTTTTCGTTACGCACAATAATATCTGGTGCGATTAAATCTAATAAACGTTTTAAACGGTTGTTACGGTTGATCACACGACGATAGAGATCGTTCAAGTCAGAGGTCGCAAAACGACCACCGTCTAACGGCACTAATGGGCGTAAATCAGGTGGTAACACTGGCAATACGGTCATCACCATCCATTCTGGTTTGTTGCCAGACTGAATAAAGGCCTCGATTAATTTCAAGCGTTTAGTGATTTTTTTGCGTTTGGTTTCAGAATTGGTTTCTTGCAATTCTTCACGCAACACTTCACATTCATGTGGAAGATCCATTTCACGCAAAATCGCTTGAATGGCCTCTGCCCCCATTTTCGCTTCAAATTCATCTTGGAAACGATCTTCGGCCTCTAAATATTGCTCTTCGGTGAGTAATTGACCTTTTTCAAGATCCGTCATCCCCGGTTCGATCACAATGTAGCTTTCGAAATAAAGCACTCGTTCAATATCACGCAATGGCATATCTAATAATAAACCAATGCGAGACGGTAATGATTTTAAGAACCAAATATGTGCCACAGGTGAGGCTAACTCAATGTGTCCCATGCGTTCACGGCGAACTTTGGTTTGGGTCACTTCGACGCCACATTTTTCACAGATCACGCCACGGTGTTTTAAGCGTTTATATTTACCACATAAACATTCGTAATCTTTCACTGGCCCGAAAATTCTGGCACAGAAAAGACCGTCACGTTCTGGTTTGAATGTACGGTAGTTAATGGTTTCTGGTTTTTTCACTTCACCAAATGACCAAGAACGGATCATATCAGGGGAAGCTAGACCGATTTTAATCACATCAAAATCTTCTGCAGTTTTTGATTGTGCTTTTAAAAATTTAACTAAATCTTTCACAGATTTTGCTCCTATCGGAGTTAAACGTATTCAAAGTGCGGTGTAAAAAATTAGATTTTTTTAACCGCACTTTAGCGGATAATTTGCCTGTCGGCTTACTCTTCGTCTAAATCAATGTTAAGACCAAGCGAGCGAATTTCTTTCATAATAACGTTGAAAGATTCTGGTGTGCCTGGTTCCATATAATGTGTGCCGCCGACGATGTTTTTATACATCTTCGTACGACCGTTCACATCATCGGATTTCACTGTCAACATTTCTTGTAAGGTGTAAGCAGCACCGTAGGCTTCTAATGCCCAGACCTCCATTTCACCGAAACGCTGACCACCGAATTGAGCTTTACCACCCAACGGTTGTTGTGTAACAAGACTATAAGAACCGGTTGAACGAGCGTGCATTTTGTCGTCAACTAAGTGGTTCAATTTGAGCATATACATGTAACCCACGGTGACAGGACGTTCAAATTTTTCCCCAGTACGACCATCGTATAAGGTAATTTGACCTGAAGTCGGCAAGCCACCTAATTGTAGTAACTCTTTGATTTCACGCTCTTCCGCACCGTCAAATACTGGTGTGGCCAATGGCATACCTTTACGTAAGTTTTCCGCTAAACGTAACACTTCTTCATCAGTAAAGGTGGTTAAATCCACTTGTTGTGAACCACCGCCAAGATCGTAGGCTTTTTGGATATAGCCACGCAATTTTTCCACGTCTTGTTTTTGTTTCAACATGGCATTGATTTGGTCACCAATCCCTTTGGCCGCTAAACCTAAGTGAGTTTCCAAAATCTGACCGATGTTCATACGAGATGGTACGCCCAATGGGTTCAACACGATTTCCACAGGTTGACCGTTTTCATCGTACGGCATATCTTCCACAGGGTTAATTTTTGAGATGACCCCTTTGTTACCGTGACGACCCGCCATTTTATCACCTGGTTGGATATGGCGTTTCACCGCGAGATAGACTTTCACTACTTTTAACACGCCTGGGGCTAAATCATCACCTTGAATGATTTTGCCACGTTTCACTTCAAGTTTGTGTTCAAAGTCTTTGCGTAATTCTTCATATTGTTCGGCAAGTTGTTCTAATTGGTTTTGTTTCGCTTCATCGCTCAAGGTTTGTTCTAACCATTTTGCACGATCCATTTTATCCAATTCTTTTTCGCTTACGCCACCGTCAATTAATAGGTTACGCACACGAGAGAACAAGCCTGCTTCTAAAATTTCCAACTCTTCCACAAGGTCTTTTTTCGCTTGTTTGAGTTGCATTTCTTCGATTTCTAAGGCACGTTTGTCTTTCTCTACGCCATCACGAGTAAAGACTTGTACATCAATAATCGTACCTGATGTGCCATTTGGTACACGAAGTGAGCTGTCTTTCACATCAGAGGCTTTTTCACCGAAAATCGCACGCAATAATTTTTCTTCTGGGGTTAATTGAGTTTCACCTTTTGGTGTCACTTTACCGACCAGAATATCGCCGCCTTTCACTTCCGCACCGACATACACAATACCTGATTCATCCAGTTTGCTTAACGCCGCTTCACCCACATTTGGAATATCAGCAGTGATTTCTTCCGAACCGAGTTTGGTATCACGTGCCACACAAGATAATTCTTGAATGTGAATGGTGGTAAAACGATCTTGTTGCACCACACGCTCAGACACTAACATTGAGTCTTCAAAGTTATAACCGTTCCAAGGCATAAATGCCACACGGATATTTTGACCTAATGCCAATTCACCTAAGTCGGTTGATGGACCATCGGCAAGAATTTCACCACGACCGACTGGTTCGCCCAAGTTCACACAAGGAATTTGGTTGATACAGGTATTTTGGTTAGAGCGGGTGTATTTAATTAAGTTATAAATATCAATCCCTGCTTCACCTGGAATGGTTTCATCTTCGTTGACTTTCACCACGATACGAGAGGCGTCCACATATTGGATTGTCCCACCACGTTTTGCTACCACAGCCACACCGGAGTCAAGGGCGATTGGTTTTTCCATTCCTGTACCGACTAATGGTTTATCGGAGCGTAACGTTGGAACGGCTTGACGTTGCATGTTCGCACCCATTAAGGCACGGTTCGCATCGTCGTGTTCCAAGAATGGAATTAACGCTGCTGCCACCGACACCACTTGTTGGGTGGAAACGTCCATATAATGAATATCTTCTGGGCGATATAACCCTGATTCACCGTGTTCACCACGAGCGGTGACGAACGCATCAGTAAAGCGGAAATTTTCATCCAAGTTAGAGTTCGCCTGTGCGATCACATATTTACCTTCTTCAATGGCAGATAAATATTCAATTTCTTCGGTCACTTGACCATCGACCACTTTACGATATGGGGTTTCTAAGAAACCGTAGTCGTTAGTACGAGCATATACGGAAAGCGAGTTAATCAAGCCGATATTCGGACCTTCAGGGGTTTCGATTGGACACACACGACCATAGTGGGTGGTATGTACGTCACGCACTTCAAAGCCTGCACGTTCACGGGTTAAACCACCTGGTCCTAAGGCAGAAATACGGCGTTTATGGGTCACTTCCGACAATGGGTTGTTTTGATCCATAAATTGCGATAATTGTGATGAACCAAAGAATTCTTTCACGGCGGCGGAAATTGGTTTGGCATTAATTAAATCTTGTGGTGTTACCGCATCTAAATCGCCTAAAGATAAACGCTCACGTACCGCACGTTCCACACGCACTAAACCAATACGGAATTGGTTTTCTGCCATTTCACCTACAGAACGAATACGACGGTTACCCAAGTGGTCAATATCATCCACTTCGCCACGACCGTTACGAATGTCGATGAGTTTTTTCATCACATTCACGATGTCTTCTTTGCTTAATACGCCGCTGCCGTGTTCTTCTTCAATGCCTAAAGAACGGTTGAATTTCATCCGACCCACAGCCGATAAGTCATAACGATCTTGTGAGAAGAACAAGTTATCAAATAAACCTTCTGCCGCTTCTTTTGTTGGTGGCTCACCCGGACGCATCATGCGATAGATTTCCACTAACGCACTTAAACGATCATAAGACGGATCCACTCGTAAGGTTTCAGAAATATAAGGGCCGAAATCTAAATCGTTGGTAAACAACGTTTCAATGTCGTGATAGCCTGCTTGAGCTAATTTTGCTAATAGCTCTAAAGACAATTCCATATTAGCAGGACAAATAATTTCGCCACTTTCTAAATCCACATAATCTTTGGCAGCGACTTTACCGATAATATATTCAGTTGGCACTTCCACTTTATCAATGTTATCTTTTTCTAAGGCACGAATATGACGAGCCGTAATGCGACGACCACGTTCTACATACACTTTACCATTGGCTTCAATATCAAAGCTGGCGGTTTCACCACGCAAACGCTCTGGCACTAAGGCCATGAATAATTTATTGTCTTGAATTTCAAATTGCACTTTTTCGAAGAATAAATCCAAAATTTCTTCGGTTGTGTAGTTTAACGCACGTAAAATAATGGTCGCTGGTAATTTACGGCGACGGTCAATACGAGCGAATAAGTTATCTTTCGGATCGAATTCAAAGTCTAACCAAGAACCACGGTAAGGAATAATACGTGCGTTATACAGCACTTTACCTGATGAGTGGGTTTTACCTTTGTCAGAATCAAAGAATACACCTGGACTGCGGTGTAATTGTGACACGATAACACGTTCTGTCCCGTTGATCACAAAGGTACCATTTTCCGTCATCAATGGGATTTCACCCATGTAAACATCTTGTTCTTTAATATCTTTGATGGTACCCGGTGCGGCATCACGGTCATAGCTGATTAAACGCAATTTAACACGTAATGGTGCGGAGAATGTGGTACCACGAATTTGACATTCACGTACGTCAAATACCGGTTCGCCTAGTTTATAGCTCACATATTGTAATTCTGTGGCACCGTTGTTGCTCACAATCGGGAATACAGAACGAAATGCGGCTTCTAAGCCTTGTTGTCCCTCTGGATCGCTTTGGATAAATTTATCAAAAGAATCTAATTGGATAGTTAATAAATAAGGTACATTTAAAACTTGCGGACGTTTGCCGAAGTTTTTACGAATACGTTTTTTCTCGGTATAGGAGTAAACCATTGGGGTTCCTCTGTAATTTTTTAGTGTGACCGAATTGCAACAGTTTAAAAGTGCGGTGAAAAAATAAAAATTTTTACCGACCTGTTACAATGAGTTGAATCCGTTTGTTAGATACCGCACTCTGAACCTTACTTCTGATGAGCGGATTGTCATTAAGCTAACAGCTTGATTTAACTTAATTTATCGACAATGAAACGGTGGTTTTATTTATGCTATCTTGATAGCACAAAATGGCTGACGGAATACCGTCAGCCACTTTCCCAGAAAATCTGGTTTCCGAAGTGGAAAAAGTGTCAATCAAAATTATTTGATATCGACTTTTGCACCCGCTTCTTCTAATTCTTTTTTCAATGCTTCAGCTTCTGCTTTAGAGATGCCTTCTTTTAAGTTAGCTGGTGCAGATTCAACTAAGTCTTTCGCTTCTTTCAAGCCTAAACCTGTTGCACCACGTACTGCTTTGATCACAGCAACTTTGTTTGCACCCACTTCAGCAAGAACTACGTCGAATTCTGTTTTTTCTTCTGCTGCTGCACCTGCTGCACCTGCGGCTGGAGCGGCTGCAGCTACTGCTGCTGAAACACCGAATTTTTCTTCCATCGCTGCGATTAATTCAACGATTTCTGATACTGATTTTGAAGCAATCGCTTCGATTAGTTGTTCGTTAGTTAATGACATAACAATCAATTCCTAAAGTAAATAAGTTGATAAACGATTTAAGAAGTGCTTTTAAAATTAAGCGGCTTCTTGTAATTTGTCGCGTAATGCTGCAAAAGTGCGAACAAGTTTGCCTGCCGCAGCTTCTTTCATTGTACCCATTAAACGTGCAATCGCTTCTTCGTAAGTTGGTAATGTTGCCAAGAAATTAACATCTTGGATTTTACCTTCAAAGGCGGCACCTTTAACTTCAAACTCTTTGTTTGCTTTCGCAAATTCAGCAAATAAACGTGCTGCTGCACCTGGATGCTCATTTGAAAATGCAATCAGAGTTGGACCAGTAAACGCATCTTTTAAACATTCGAATTCTGTCCCTTCAACGGCACGGCGTAATAAAGTATTACGAACCACACGCATTGAAACGCCAGCTTCACGAGCTGTTTTACGTAACTCAGTCATTTTATCCACAGTCACACCACGGCTGTCCGCGATCACTGCTGATAGGGCACCTTTGGCTGCTTCATTTACTTCAGCAACAATTGCTTGTTTGTCTTGAAGATTTAATGCCATTGGCTTTTAGCTCCTGAATACACTCCGATTTCTCGGAATTAAACTCCCTAATAAACTATTTCAATATAGCCACTAGGACGACTTCGGTGTACAGAAGCAGAAAATTCTTTTTCTGTTCACCATCTACGTTGGATATTAAGGTGACCAATTTTACGCCACCACCGACGGTCTTGGATGGGGCTTGAATAGGCAAGCACCATCAATTATTTTGCTATAAATAGCAAAATTAGGTCGGTTATTATAGACGACTTTTTCCTATTGGTAAAGCCATTTCTATAAAAAAGTGCGGTAAAAAAACCGCACTTTTCTAAACCAAATAATCAATTAAAGTGAAGACTGATCAACAGCTACACCTGCACCCATCGTGGTAGACAGGCTGACTTTCTTGATAAAGATACCTTTTGCACTGGTTGGTTTTGCTTTCGTTAAAGCCGCCAACAAGGCTTGTAGATTTTCTTTTAATTGTTCTGGCGCAAAGTCTGCTTTACCGATAGTAGAATGGATAATACCATTTTTATCATTACGGTAACGAACCTGACCAGATTTCGCATTTTTCACTGCTTCAGCAACGTTTGGTGTCACAGTACCCACTTTCGGGTTTGGCATTAAGCCACGTGGACCTAATACTTGACCTAATTGACCCACAACACGCATTGCATCTGGCGATGCGATAACCACGTCGAAGTTCATTTCGCCTTTTTTCACTTGCTCAGCAAGATCTTCCATGCCGACTAAGTCTGCACCAGCGGCTTTCGCTGCGTCTGCATTAGCACCTTGGGTAAATACAGCAACACGTACTTCACGACCTGTACCATGTGGTAACACAGTAGCACCACGTACGTTTTGGTCTGATTTACGTGGATCGATACCAAGATTTACTGCCACATCAACGCTTTCTTTGAATTTAGCGGTTGCAAATTGTTTTAACACTGCAATGGCTTCGTTGATTTCATACGCTTTAGTAGAATCTACGCCAGCTTTGATTGCTTTCATTTTTTTAGTCAATTTAGCCATCGTATTATTCCTCCACCACTAAGCCCATTGAACGAGCAGTACCAGCGATTGATTTCATTTTCGTTTCAATAGTTGCACCCGTCATATCTGCTGCTTTGGTTTCAGCGATTTGACGAACTTGTTCTAAAGTGACTTTACCCACTTTATCTTTGTTCGGTTTACCTGAACCAGATTTGATACCCGCTGCTTTTTTCAATAAAACGGCTGCTGGTGGGGTTTTAGTAATGAACGTGAATGAACGGTCTGCATATACCGTGATAACCACTGGAATTGGTAAACCTTTTTCTAAGCTCTCAGTACGAGCGTTGAATGCTTTACAGAATTCCATGATGTTCACACCTTGTTGACCTAATGCAGGACCAACTGGTGGTGATGGGTTAGCCATACCCGCTGCAACTTGCAACTTAACGTATGCTTGGACTTTTTTTGCCATTTTTAAGTTTCCTTATATTTGGGTGATAACGCCGCCAGACTTTACTTAAGCAGCTCCCCTGTTTATTTCCTTGCGAATGCAAGATTTCTATTTACCCCCACACAAGGCGAGGACGTTAAAAGGGCTGTATTTTAATCAAATTTTAGGGCGTATGCAATACGCCCCGACTATTTTTTATCAAATACAATCCATTAATGGGCTTTTTCTACTTGGCCAAATTCCAACTCAACTGGTGTTGCACGACCAAAGATAGAAACAGAGACTTTTACCCGACCTTTTTCGTAATCCACTTCTTCCACGGTACCATTAAAGTCAGCAAAAGGTCCTTCGGTAACACGGACTTCTTCGCCTGGCATAAAGGTATTTTTCGGACGTGGTTTATCGGCATTTTGTTCCACACGATTTAAAATTAAATCCGCTTCACGTTGACTAATTGGTAACGGTTTATCGGCAGTTCCACCAATAAAGCCTAATACTCTCGGCACGCTACGTACCAACTGCCAAGTATAA
This sequence comes from Lonepinella sp. BR2271, assembly GCF_051851515.1. Taxonomy (NCBI): domain Bacteria; kingdom Pseudomonadati; phylum Pseudomonadota; class Gammaproteobacteria; order Pasteurellales; family Pasteurellaceae; genus Lonepinella; species Lonepinella sp. BR2271. Next base: position 137,666 of record NZ_JBPDVF010000002.1, read on the forward strand.
TCATTCATTTCCATTTGGACGAGCACGTAGCCTGGGAAAAATTTACGTTCGCTTTTACGGCGTTTACCCGCCACGTTTTCAATCACTTCTTCGGTCGGCACCAGCACTTCACCAAACTGATCTTCCATGTGGTTTAATTTAATATATTCACGTAATGTTGTCGCTACTCGCCCCTCAAAACCAGAGAAAGCCTGTAATACATACCAACGTTTTTTTGCTGTTGTTGTTTCTGTCATAGGATTAGAATCTCAAATTGGTTAAGAAATCAAGGACGCTAATAATAATGCTGTCAAACGCCCATAAAATTAAGGAAACTGCCACGGTTACACCGGCCACAATCAATGTAGTTTGTGTGGCTTCTGAACGAGTTGGCCACACCACTCGACGCATTTCGACACGAGCGTCACTAAAGAAAGAAAGTGCTTTCGCCCCTTGATTCGTGATCGCTGCCAAGCCTAAAGCAATGGCAATTAACACCACAATACCCACTACTCGAACAGCCGTTGAATATTGATCGACAAAATAAACATTCCCCACCGCTGCAACAATAATCACAACGATAGCTAATAACCACAATAAACGGTTTAAACCAACGGATTTTTGCCCTGCTGTTTGCTCAGGTGCATTTTTCTTTTTCTCAGTGACAAGAGCCATAAATTAACCTATCAATAAAATTATAAAATTCGGGACATTTTTAAGAACGTGGGATTGTAGCACTTTCTTTGACATTTTCATATCAAATTTTTAATTGTCCCGAATTTTTCTGTATTTTGCACCGCAGTTGTGTTAAGCCGGAATGTTCGCTAACACCGCTGTTAACACTTTCCAATAAGTTTGCACTGCTGGAATATGCACTTTCTCATCTGGCGAGTGAGCATTACGAATCGTCGGTCCAAAAGACACAATTTCCATATGCGGATACACTTGTTTAATCAAACCACATTCTAATCCGGCATGAATTACTTTGATTTCCGCAGGATGTCCTAGCACGTCGGCATAATGTTTTTCGGTTAAACGCAAAATATCGGTATCAGGGTGCGGTTGCCAACCGGGATAATTGCCTGAGAATTTCACGCTCGCACCACATAATGCGGTGATCGAATGCAATAAATTTTCACTGTATTGTTTACCACTTTCTACCAAAGAACGCATTAATACCAAACCAGTGACCGCTTGTTCTTCGGTGGTTAACACGCCAATACTGCTTGAGGTTTCCACCACGCCTGCCACCACATCACTGTGACGAATCACACCATTAGGCAACGCATTTAATAAGTGCACAGCGTTATGAGTGGATAGCTGATTAAAGGCTGTTTTTTCGTTCTCCACCGCTTGTAAACTGATGACTGCATTCGGTTCCGCAATCGCCAATTCCTGTTGTAAAAAATCTTGGAAATTTTGCACCGCAGTTTGTAGTGCCGTTTCATCATTCAGACACAAGGTCGCACTGGCCTCACGTGGAATTGCATTACGCACCGAACCACCACGGATTTCCGCTAAAGCAAAGGAAAAGGCTTGTGTTTGTTGTACATTGGCTAAAAAACGAGCCAATAATTTAATCGCATTAACACGGTTGGTATGAATATCACAACCTGAATGACCACCACGTAACCCTTTTAATAACACTCGATAGGTTTTAGTAAACGGATTTTGCTCACGTTCAACAGGTAAGGTGATTTTGGCATCTTCACCACCAGCACAACCAATATAAATCTCGCCCACTTCTTCCGTGTCGGTATTAATCATCAAACTGGATTGCAACCAGTTGGCTTTTAAATGATGTGCCCCATCCATACCGGCCTCTTCGGTCATGGTGCATAATACTTCTAATTCAGAGTGAGCCACATCTTCACTGTCTAACACCGCCAACGCAGAGGCTAAGCCAATACCATTATCTGCCCCCAAGGTTGTCCCTGTGGCCGTCACCCATTCGCCATCAATATAAGGTAAAATTGGATCGGTTAAGAAATCATGAGTCGTCCCCTCATTGGCTTGTGGCACCATATCTAAGTGTGCTTGCAACGCCACTTTTTGACGATTTTCCATGCCTTTGCTAGCCGGTTTACGAATTAAAATATTGCCAATCTGATCACGCTCAACAAATAACCCTTTTTCTTTCGCCCAATTTACAATAAATTCTGCCACTTTTTCTTCATGATGTGACGGACGTGGGATCGCACACAAGCGATCAAACCATTGCCATAATAACGTTGGTTGTAATGTTTGAATCTCTGACATAATAAATTCTCCTTAAAAAACCTGCTAATTATGGATCAATTTCCGATTTAGTACAAATATTCCTGATATTTCTATTATTTTTCGTAAAAAGTGCGGTGCAAAAAACAAAATTTCTGGCATTCACCTTATGGAAAATGGTATCCTTACGCAATTTTTAAATTTCTCTCAAATCAAGTTAAGGGTAAAATTATGAGTGAAAAGTATATTGTCACTTGGGATATGTTCCAAATGCACGCACGCAAACTAGCTGAGCGTTTATTACCAGCCACACAATGGAAAGGCATTATTGCCGTCAGCCGTGGCGGTTTATTTCCTGCTGCTGTATTAGCACGTGAGTTGGGGCTACGTCATGTTGAAACTGTGTGTATTTCAAGTTACGATCATGATCAACAAGGTGAATTAAAAGTCTTACATGCCGCTCAAACCGACGGTGAGGGCTTTATCGTGGTGGACGATTTAGTGGATACCGGCAACACCGCACGTGAAATTCGTAAAATGTATCCAAAAGCTAAATTTGTGACCGTTTTTGCTAAACCAGCAGGGGCACCATTGGTCGATGATTACGTGGTCGATATTCCACAAAATACGTGGATTGAACAGCCATGGGATTTAGGTTTAGGCTTTGTGCCACCGATTGTCCGTAAATAATGACATAAAATATTTGTAGGGGCGGATCTGTGTATCCGCCCTTGTAACAAGCAAACTCGCTATATGATTGACTATATAAAACTCTCACCCTCGGAAATTAACGCCATTATTTTAAGCCTAAAAGTCGCCTTTTGGGCGAATATTTGGGCCTTGCCATTCGCTATCGCTATTGCATGGTTACTGGCTCGCAAACAATTCTGGGGCAAATCCTTACTGAACGGCATTGTGCATTTACCGCTTGTGTTACCGCCTGTGGTTATCGGTTACTTACTGCTGATTTCCATGGGACGCAATGGCTTTATTGGTAAATATATTTCGCAATGGTTTGGCTTTACCTTTGGGTTTAGCCTTAACGGTGCAATTTTAGCCTCCGCCGTAGTGGCATTTCCCTTGGTAGTACGTTCTATCCGATTAGCCATTGAAAGCATTGATATGCGTCTTGAACAAGCCGCCCTGACACTCGGATCTTCCCCATGGCGAACCTTTTACACCATCACTTTACCTTTAGCTTTCCCTGGTATTTTGGCCGGTATGATTTTAGGCTTTGCACGTTCCCTTGGTGAATTTGGGGCCACCATTACTTTTGTGTCGAACATTCCCAATGTTACGCAAACCATACCGCTCGCCATGTATTCCTTTATTGAAACCCCGAACGCCGAGGGGGCTGCGGCTCGCCTTTGTTTAATTTCCATTATTATTGCGTTACTCTCGCTGATTATTTCCGAATGGCTCGCCAAACGGACACAACAAAAATTGGGGCAATCTGATGCTAGACATTAATGTAAGTAAACGTTTAGGGAATTTTGAATTACAACTTAACGCCCAAATTCCAAGCCAAAATGTCACCGCACTTTTTGGCTTGTCAGGTTCGGGTAAATCCAGTGTAATTAATTTAATCAGTGGCTTAATCCACCCCGATCAAGGCCATATCAAGTTAGACGATAAAATATTAGTCGATACCGCAAAAGGGATTTGTCTGCCCCCGAATAAACGCCACATGGGCTATGTCTTCCAAGACGGACGTTTATTTCCGCATTATTCCGTCAAAGGCAATTTACGCTATGCCATGCAAGCCAAAAACGGAAAAAGTGCGGTGGAATTTGACCGAATTGTGCAACTCCTCGGCATTGAACATTTACTCAATCGTTACCCCATCAGCCTGTCTGGCGGGGAAAAACAACGAGTCGCTATTGGGCGAGCCTTATTAAGTCAACCTGAAATGTTGCTGATGGACGAACCCTTATCTGCCCTAGATTTACCGCGTAAACAAGAGCTATTAAGCTATTTAGAAAATCTCGCTCAACAAATTGCAATTCCAATTTTGTATGTCACGCATAGCGTTGATGAACTCACGACGTTGGCAGAGCAAGTGATTTTGATGGAAAATGGTAAAATGATTGCCTTTGATTATGTCAGTAATGTCGTTGAAAGCGCCTTGTTTGAACAGTGGAAACGATAGTCTATTTTTATTAACCACCATGCCGTCGATCAGTCGAGCACGGCTACCAAAGTGCGGCCTTTTTAAATCAGATTTTATCTACTCCACTAACGCTATTTCCGCATCACCTTTTACAGCATAATCAAAATTCTGTTGATAAATTTGCTTAGCGAGCGGTTGGAAATAATTGATCGGCAGGCTAACAATCATTTCCCAGTTTAAACTTTGGTAAAAATCAAATAAATTATTGCCAAAAAATACATTAGTTCGCATATCGGTAAAAATGCTGTGATAATCAAAATAATCGCAATAATCTAAGCGTATCCAAGGTTTATATTGAATAGAAAAATGCAACACTTTAGGGAAGATAAATTGCTTTTTATTTTGTTCGAGAAGTTGGGTTATATCGCGATATAAATAAATCACTTGGTAATTGTAGCTATCATCTAATACTAAATAATTTTCTCGGATAAAATAATTTAATATATCTTGATCGGGGTAGCTTAAATCAGGATTTTGTAAGGTTTCATTTACGAGATCTTGTTCATCAAGATCATATAAATCCGAATTAAAAAACATCACGCCTGCGTTAAAATAATGGGGAATATTGCTCGGAATATGCACCGATGAGTCATAAACTGCAGCCACAGCCTGTTGATGTTCTGCCATTTGCTCAAACACATTTTCTAAATTCGCATTCACTACTAAATCAATATCCAAATAACACCAGCGATTGTCGTTTTGATATTGAAATAATCGTGGGATAAAATAGCGGGCAAAGGTAAGGTTGGTTATATAATTTTGATGATTGAATTGCGGTAAATCTTCTTCTTTTAAGTGATAGTAATAAAAATGGCTGTTGCGGCGTTTTAGAAATGATCCGATGTGGGCAATAAACTCTTCGCTCAATATTTCGCTGTGAAATAGAAAAATATTCACATTTTCGTGATAACACATTACCGATTTCAACACGGTTTCAAAGTGCGGTAAGTAGTTTTTATCGGCAGCAAAAACAAAGTTCATTTTAGGGGTCTCTTACGATTAAAGATAATTAAATGGCACGCTAATTAAATTTTCTGCCAGCCATATTTTTTGTGGATACTGGCTAATAATTGTGCCGTGAGCAATAGTAAATTCAGATTGCGGTAGCGATTTATGCAAAATATCAAATGCCGTTGCCAGTTTTTTATTTGGGTTGGCTGTGGTTTTGATTTCTAGCGGATAAAGCGTGCGATCGTATTCAATAATTAAATCAATCTCTTTTTGGTTGCTATCCCGATAAAAATACAATGGCGGTTCAATGCCTTGATTTGTAAAAGATTTAATAATTTCGCTTACGACAAAGGTTTCAAAAAACTGTCCGCTTTTTGCCCCGTTTTGAATGGTTTCAGGGCTAAGCCATTTGGTTAAATACGCCATTAAACCCGTATTTAAAAAATAGATTTTTGGCGTTTTAATCGCACGTTTTAGGTGGTTATTGCTATAAGGTTGCAATAAATACACAATGCCAGAAGTGTGCAACACCGCCAGCCAGCGTTTCACCGTATCTACGGAAATGCCGACATCTTGGGCAACGCTACTATAATTGAGCAACTCGCCACTGCGAGCGGCAATTGCCACCATAAAACGGCTAAAACTGTCTATATCGCTCACATTTAACAGTTGGCGAACATCACGCTCAATATAAGTCGCTACATAAGACGCATAATAAATTTGCCAGTCGGTTTCAGGCTGCTCATATAATCTTGGCATATCACCACGATGAATAAGTTGCCAAATATTTTGCTCGCCTAAATCAATTAAATTTTTGGATCTTTCATTTAAATAATCTTGGCTTGGAATAAAGGGCAAATTAAAGGTATTTTGCGTAATTTCTCGTAGCGATAAACCGTGCAATTTTAAAATTGCCACACGCCCTGCCAAACTTTCGCTGACATTTTTCATCAATTCAAACGCCTGCGAACCCGATAAGACATATAATCCATTTTGTTTACGTTGGTCTACATTGAGTTTTATGAGCGAAAAAATTTCAGGGGCATATTGCACTTCGTCAATCGCAGTAAAGTTGGGGTGATTGAGAAAAAACAGGTGCGGATCGTTTTTCGCTTGGCTGAGAAACAGTGGATCGTCCAAACTTACATAATCGTAGTTGGGCAATAATTGCTGAATTAGGGTAGATTTGCCCACTTGTCTTGCCCCAGTGAGTAACACGGCAGGGAATTGTTGCAATAAGCGTTGCAAAACTGGGGATAGCTGGCGTTCGTAGTAATTTTTCATATAAAATCTAGTTTAATTTAAGATTGTATCGTAGATTAAACTAGATTTTGTGGTTTTTCAAGCTATTTTGGATGATATTTAACCAATGGGTGCGGTGATTTTTAAGGATCTTTGCAAAAGTTTTTATGGTTACAACCCTAAAAACTTACAAAAACCGCCAATTTTTTCTGGGTATAACCCTAAAAACTTTGATTATATTTTAAGCTAAACCAATGTGCGGTGATTTTTTTAGGTCTTTTGCAAAAGTTAATCCAGCCACTCAATATCCGCATCGCCTTTCACTACATAATCAAAATTCTGTTTATAAATTTGTTTCGCAAGTGGTTGAAAATAATTCAATGGCATTTCAACAATTAAATCCCAAGGTAAACTGCGATAAAACGCAAATAGATTGAAACCATATAGAAAGGAAGATGTGAATTTTATGATTTCCTGTTCCATATAAATATCATCGGTCAGCTCTTTTTTGCTATTTGGCGTAATCCAAGGTTTAACTTTCCCTATATAGTGCAATATAGATGGAAAGCAAAACTGATGAGTTTTGCCTTGGCTAAATTGCAAAATATCGCCATATAATTTGTTAATAAAATAATTGTAGCCTTTATCTAAATGGCAATATTGATCGCCGATAAAATAATTTAAAACATCCTGATCAGGATAGGTAAGATTCGGATTATCTAGGGTTGCCTGTATGAGCGTGGCTTCATCCAAATCCCATAAATTGGAATCCAAAAATAAAACGCCAGCATTAAAATAATCAGGGCATTCTGGCACGGGTAAAACATCTTTTACCGCAGCAACGGCATAAGGTTTTTCTGCTTGTTGCATTAGGTCAAAAATGTGATTTAAATTACGATTTACCACTAAATCTACATCCAAATAACACCAATGATTATTTTTTTGATAGGGAAATAGACGCGGGATAAAATATCGCGCATACGTCATTACTGAAAAATTGGTTATTTTGTTTAATTTTTCAAATTCCTGTTCATTTAATTGATAATGGAAAAGTTTAGATTGCCGTTTAGATAAATAAGCACCGATATTTTCTAGCCAGTCAATATCAATTTGATTGGTGTAAAATAGAAAAATATTCACATTTTCGTGATAACACATTACCGATTTTAAGACGGTTTCAAAATGGGGGAGATAATTGTTGTCGGCGGCAAACACAAAGTTCATTTGGGTATTCTCATATAATTTGCTTTTATTTCAAATCCATGTTCATAGCACATTAATCAAACATTTCACTATCGCGTAAAATATGTACGTTGCCTTTTCGCCGTAATAATCCGCAACGGTCAAAATATTCGATTAATTGCACCGTCAATTTACGTCCGAACTGTAATTCATCACGCAATTGATTTACTGAAATATCACCTTGTTTTTTAATGTAATTTTTTATGACTCGAGCATAAGTATAAAGTGTTTCCGTTAAGAAAAAACGATCGGGGATGATCGGCGTTAAATAACCTAATTTTCCGGCTTTATACAAAAAATTCCGCATTGAAGTTTCATCATAAGATAACGCATTAGCGACATCTCGCACCCATAAAGGTTGTCCATTTTGGCGTACAAATTCGCCTAAAACCTGTTTCCACAAGGCTTGTTCCTGAACATTAAATTCAATTTTATGTTCCGGTAAATGCAACCAACCACGACGCTGTTGTAACTTACCTTGCACTAACAGATCTTGCATAAAATGATAAATTAATTTTTCTGGCTGATTAAGCGTCGCCATTCGGTATAAACGCGCTTTGCCTAAACCCACTTGATCAGGGTGCTGTTGGTGGTAATTCGACAGTGCGGTGAGAATTTGCTGATTTTTTTCGGTTTGATAAGATGCACTAAAACACCAATCCTGAAAACGTACGGCTTGAATTTGGCTTAATAGCTCAGTCAATGTCTCCTCATTCAACTGCTCTAACCACAACAAATTGTTAACTTTCCAGGCTTTTTCTTGTAAATACAAGGCAATGCGCGCAGTGACGTTTTCTGCTTGCTGTAAATTCTGTAAGTATTTTAACCGCACTTCACTGCGTTTATGGCGTTTCGGGGAATGAATTTCCAACACTTTTGCCCCCGCAATAAGCTGTTTATTGTCGCCCCCGCGTAAAATAAGTTTATCTGCAAAGCACAATAATAACGGTTTATCTAAGATCACTTCCGCCAATGCCTGACCTTGTGGCGATAAGGTTTTGCTGGTTAATAGGGACAATTTGCCCAAACTGTGATTCGTGGCATGGTAAAGATGTACCGCTTGATTTTCCAGTAATGGCACTTCTGCATTGAGAACAATCGTTATGCGATCGGTGGGGGATGATGGTGGTTGATTAAATAACCAATCGCCACGTTGAATAGCCTCTTTCGCTAAAGATGAATGGAGGTTTAAGGCCAAGCGTTGTCCTGCCAAGCCTTGCATATTTGGCTGATTTTGGGCATGAATATTTTTTACCCTCACTTTTTCACCATTGGATAAATACAGCTCATCATCTTGCTTAACCGTACCACTAAAGGCGGTCCCAGTGACGACAATGCCGGCGCCTTTTACCGTAAAAACACGGTCAATGGCATAACGGAAAGGCTTGTTTGGATCAGCAATATTGGGAAGTGCGGTTAAAAATTCGCGTAATTCATTTATTCCCTGTTGTGTTGTCGCCGACGTGACAAAAATCGGACTTTCTTGTAAAAACGGATAATTTGCTATGATTTTCTGTATTAACGCCTCAATCTGCGTTGATGTTGCACGATCCGCTTTGGTAATGACGAGCAGGATTTTTTCCAATTGCAATTGACGCAAAATGGCTAAATGTTCCACCGTTTGTGCTTGAATCCCCTCATCTGCGGCCACCATCAACATGGCATAATGAATGCCCCCCAACCCCGCCAACATATTGGTAAGAAATTTTTCATGCCCCGGCACATCAATAAAGCCCAAAATCTTATCGCCAACGGGTAAATAGGCATAACCCAGATCGATAGTCATACCCCGTTTTTTTTCTTCCGGTAAATGGGCGGTATGGGTGCCCGTTAAGGCCTGCAATAAAGCGGTTTTGCCATGGTCAACATGTCCAGAGGTGACAATAATCATAAGCGAGGCAAGCTCCCTAAAGTGACGAGAAATTGTTCAAGATTCGCTAAAGAACGCATATCTAACCAGATTTTATCCCGCTCAACTCGAGCAATCACCGGCATTGGGAGCTGTTTAAAGGCTTGTAAAAGTGCGGTTAATTTTCCGCTCGTTTGGCTTGAAATAGTTACCGCTACCGACGGAATTGTCGCTAATGGTTGCGAACCACTGCCGATTTGAGCAGAACTGGTTTCGATTTGCAGCGAAAAACTCGCAAGTTGCTGAGATAACTGCTGTTTCACTTTTTCGGCTTTTTCAGTTAATTGTGTCATAGATTGGGTGAGTAAATGCAAGGTTGGCAAGGTTTCAGTTAATTTTTCTGGCTGCAAATACAAACGCAATGTTGCCTCTAAACCGGCCAAAATCACTTTGTCACAACGCAATGCACGTTTAAGCGGGTGAGCTTGTAGTTGGTCAATTAAGTTTTTTTTGCCCACGATAATGCCCGCTTGTACGCCCCCGAGTAATTTATCCCCCGAAAATGAAATTAAATCCACCCCTTGAGCCAATTTTTCTTGCACGGTCGGCTCTTTCGGTAAGCCATATTGGCTTAAATCAATTAATGCCCCACTGCCCAGATCGCTGATCACAGGAATATGAAATTCTGCCCCTAATTCGGCTAATTGTTGCTCTTCGACAGCATGCGTAAAACCACAGATCTGATAATTACTGCTGTGAACTTTCATCAAAAAGGCGGTATTTTCGTTAATTGCGTGGCGATAATCTTTTAAATGGGTACGATTTGTAGTACCTACTTCCACTAATTGACAACCCGCTTGTGCCATAATATCTGGAATGCGGAATGCGCCCCCAATTTCAATTAATTCCCCTCGAGAAATAATCACTTCCTTGCCTTTTGCAAAGGTCGCTAACATTAATAATACGGCCGCCGCATTATTATTCACCACACAAGCTGCCTCGGCCCCCGTCAGTTGGGCGATCAATTCACTGATATAATGATCTCGATGGCTCCGTTGACCCGCCTCTAAATCATATTCTAACGCCACATTGCCAGACATGGCATTGACTGCAGCTTGCTGCGCCGTATTTGACCACAAAGCTCGGCCTAAATTGGTGTGTAAAATTGTGCCGGTCAAATTATGCACGGATTGGATTTGCACTTGGCTTTGTTGAATAAGTTGTTGCTCAATTTCGCAGATCGTGCAAGCAAGATCCTGAAAATAGTCAGGAAGTTGCTGCGTTTGTTTGATTTGCTCTCGTGCTTGTTGCAACAGTTGGCGACAAACATTTGCCACGGCAGTATGGCCAAATTGTGCCACGAGTTTTTCACCCTGTGGCGTTTTGAGTAACTTATCGACGGCGGGTAATTGTTGAAAAAGTGCGGTCATTTTACACCCTGTTTTATCTGCTGTTGGCTAAGGAATACGGTTATTATACAACAATTTTATCCTAGACTTGAATTAAAAGGGGAATTACGTTAAAGTGGCTACCCGTTGGAAGGTCGTCATTTCTGGTGAAGTGGCAGGACTTCAAATCCTGTTAGGGCTGCCAGCAGTCCTGGGTGGGTTCGACTCCCATGACCTTCCGCCAATTTTGCTTATTCGTTGAAATCCATACCCGAACCAAGATAATCCGCAAATTCTTCCGCATAAAACCCATGGGAAAGCATATAACGCCAAATTTTCTGTTTTGTTTTGATATCTAATTTATCTTGATAATGTGGAAATTTTCGGCTTAACACGTCCAATGCCATCGCAGACCAATCGATTTCGCTTTGTTCCACCACGGCCTGAATCACTTCTGAACTGACACCTTTTAGTTGGCGTAATTCTTGTTTAATTCGATTCACCCCAAAACCACGGTTAGCACGATAATTCAGGTAATTCTCCGTAAACCGTTGATCACTTTGCCAATTTCGTTGTTGGCAATGTTCAAGAGCTTGATCAATATCTTCTTCACTAAAGGCTTTTTCTTGCATTTTACAGCGCACTTCATATTCACTGTAATCACGGCGAGCCAGTAGATTAATCAGATAATTTAAGGCAAGAGATGACATGAGGCGATCCTTATGGGAAAAAGTGCGGTCTTTCTCACCGCACTTTTGGACGTGTTAAACAATTAACCGATTTTTGGATTAAAAATCGACATCATTTGTTTCATCAATGACCTCATCATTTTGATCTTTGTCATCCTCATTTGGCAACAAGGCTTGTTCTGGATTTTCTGATAAGGCTTTTCTGATTTTCGCCTCTAATGCCGCCGTGGCCTCAGGATTGGCTTCTAACCATTTCATCGCATTTGCCTTACCTTGACCAATTTTTTCACCCTCATAAGAATACCAAGCACCCGATTTATTGACTAATTTCTGTTTCACACCGAGTTCAATTAATTCGCCATTTTTTGAGATCCCTGCGCCATAGAGAATTTGGAATTCCGCTTGACGGAACGGTGCGGCCAATTTGTTTTTCACCACTTTCACACGGGTATCATTACCAATAATTTCATCACCGTCTTTTACTGCACCAATACGGCGAATATCTAAACGCACAGAAGAATAGAATTTTAACGCATTACCGCCGGTGGTGGTTTCTGGGTTACCAAACATCACACCAATTTTCATTCTAATTTGGTTGATAAACACCACTAAACAGTTGGAATTTTTAATTTGACCCGTGAGCTTACGCAAGGCTTGTGACATCAAACGTGCTTGTAAACCCACATGGGAATCCCCCATGTCACCCTCAATTTCCGCTTTCGGGGTTAAGGCAGCCACAGAGTCCACAATAATCACATCAATGGCACCAGAACGCACTAAGGCGTCACAGATTTCTAAGGCTTGTTCACCGTTATCAGGTTGAGAAATAAAGAGTTCTTTCACATCAACGCCCAATTTGGCCGCATAAATCGGATCTAAAGCATGCTCCGCATCAATAAACGCACAGACTTTGCCCGCTTTTTGGGCTTGGGCAATCACTGACAGGGTTAATGTGGTTTTACCCGAAGATTCAGGGCCATAAATTTCCACAATCCGCCCCATTGGCAAACCACCAATTCCCAAGGCCACATCTAAGCCAATGGAGCCAGTAGAAATAGACTCAATATCAAGGGTTTGTGAATCCCCTAATTTCATAATAGAGCCTTTACCAAATTGTTTTTCAATTTGACCCAGTGCCGCAGCAAGGGCTTTGGCTTTGTCCTCTTTAGAAGAATTTTCTTTTGCGGTGGGTTTTGCTTTTTTGTCGTCTTTTGCCATGGTGTTAACCTTAATAGTTGTTAAGCTGTAAATTTGCGCATATATTATCTGTTCTTAAAAACAGTATCAAGTGTTTTTTTGATCTTTTTATCAAAAATGTGATCTGGATTCCAATTTTAGAGTAATATTCGCTACTATTCTGACAGGAGATAATGAAAAAACATACTTTGTCAGCCTCCTAGGTCAGTAAAATAAAAAACCTTGCCATTATAAATGATTCGGCTAAACTTGAATCTATTTATTCCCCATTGGAATGATCTTTTATCTCATTTAATGCACTTATTACCCTAAATCCGGTGAATGGATTAGCATAAAGGAGTACCTATGGATTTACACAATATTCGAGAAGATTACAGCAAACAGGCCTTATCACGTAAACAATGCCTTGCAGATCCGCTAAAACAGTTTGAACGTTGGTTAAATGAGGCAATCACTGCCAAGGTTTGTGAACCGACGGCCATGAATTTAGCCACGGTCAACGAGCAAGGTAAACCGAGCAGCCGTGTGGTGCTGCTTAAAGAAGTAAATGCACAAGGGTTTGTTTTCTTTACTAATTATCACAGCCAAAAAGGGCAAGCATTAGCCCATATGCCCTTTGCCGCGTTAAATTTCTTTTGGGGCGAATTGGAACGGCAAGTGAGAATTGAGGGCCGTGTGGAAAAATTATCCCCTGAACAATCCGATGCTTATTTTGCTACTCGCCCTTATACCAGCCAAGTAGGTGCATGGGCCAGTGAGCAAAGTGCGGTGATTTCAAGCAAAAATCAACTCCTAACCAAAGCTGCCATGATTGCCGCTAAACATCCTTTAAAGATACCACGCCCACCACATTGGGGGGGTTATGTGGTGATCCCTGAAATGGTCGAATTTTGGCAAGGGCGACCAAGTCGCTTACATGATCGGATCCGCTATCGTTTAGTCAATGGCAGTTGGGTCATAGAAAGATTATCACCGTAGCTAATTAGCGAAATTTAGCGCCTTTGTGAGAGGACTATTACAACCTCCGTTTATAGAGTCCTCGTTCACATTCAATCAACTCCTCCAGTTCCAAAGCCAATAATTGACCAAGTAACACATCAACAGCCACCTTTGATTGCTCCGCTAATTCATCAATGCTGATCGGATGATAACCAATTAACGCATAAAGTTCAGGGTGGCTCGGTTCAATCTGATCAAAAGGCAATTCTGCATGGCCTGTGGCAGCCGTTGTTTGCGCCATAGGCAAAGAATAAGGGGCGAGATTTTCAATAATATCTTGCACGCTTTCAGTGAGTGTGGCCCCTTGCTTGAGGAGATGATGGCAACCTTGGCTAAATGGATTATGCAAATTACCCGGCAAAGCAAACACATCTCGGTTTTGTTCTAGCGCATAGCGAGCGGTAATCAATGAACCGCTTTTTAAATTCGCCTCCACCACGAGTACCCCTTGCGACATGCCACTGATAATGCGATTCCGTCGAGGAAAATTATTAGCCACTGGCGGCTGCATGGGCAAAAATTCAGACACTAATGTACCATTATTGGCGAGAATTTGTTCGGCTAGTTTCTTGTGTCTACTCGGGTAAATATGGTTGAGCCCACTGCCTAACACTGCAATAGTTTTACCTTGTCGCTCCACCACAGCTTGATGCGCAAAGCCGTCAATGCCAATAGCCAAGCCACTGGTGATAATAAACCCCGCATTACAGAGTTCACGAGCAAAATATTTCGCCCAATATTCACCATAATGAGAACAATCTCGACTACCCACAATAGATAATTGCGCTTGATTAAGATTTTCCACCGCCCCTTTGACAAACAACAAGGGCGGTGCGCTGTTAATTTGCTTTAACAACGAGGGATATTCAGGTTGATTAAAGGCCAGAATATGATGTTCATCACTGGCTTGTTGCCAAGCTAACGCTGGCTCGATATATTTCTGTTCAGGGTGAAACCAACGCTGAATTTGCTTGTCTTGCCACCCCATATGCTGAAAGGCAGCGCTATCATAATTCAGCAACGTTTGTAACGAAATCTGGGTTAACAATGTTTGAATCGCATTGGGTCCAAGATAGGGGATTTGCATAAGACGTAATAAAGGTTCAATATTTTTCATGGGTATAAAGTGCGGTTAATTTTTCAGGAATTTTAGGCTACGGGGAATATGAAAAAAAAGCGAGATCTTTTTCTTCGTTTTGGAATCAAGATCACAAAAATTTCATTTTTGACTAACCAATGTTTTTCTCTTATTATGCGTATATCTTACAACAGAAGGACAGTTTATGAACATTTTTGAAATTGCACGTAACAGTGCCGGCCAATCTTTTGGTATCAACGCTAAAATGGCCAATCGCCACGGCCTCATTGCCGGCGCCACCGGAACCGGGAAAACCGTCACCTTGCGCAAATTAGCGGAATCCTTAAGTGACAACGGTGTACCCGTATTTTTGGTAGATGTAAAAGGTGATCTCTCGGGCATGACCGTCAAAGGTGCCATGCAAGGCAAAATTGCCGAACGAATTACACAATTTGATTTAGGGGGAGAAGATTATCTCAACGGCTACCCTGTATCATTCTGGGATGTATTCGGTGAAACGGGTATTCCTTTGCGCACCACGATTTCCGAAATGGGGCCAATGTTGCTTTCTCGCCTATTAAATCTCAACCCAACCCAAGAGGGCTTGCTGAATATTTTATTCCGAGTGGCGGATGACAAAGGCTTACTGTTAATTGATTTAAAAGACTTACGTGCCATGTTGAAATATTTAGCCGATAACGCCAAAACATTCCAACTGCAATACGGCAACATCTCTGCGGCCAGCGTGGGGGCAATTCAACGTGCCTTGTTAACCCTTGAAAACGAGGGCGCTGATAAACTGTTTGGCGAACCTGCGTTAAATTTGGAAGATTGGCTACAAACCCGTGATGGACGAGGCGTGATCAATGTTCTGAATTCAGAAAAATTAATTAACTCTAGCCGCATGTACAGCGCCTTCTTGCTGTGGTTAATGGCGGAATTATTTGAGCAATTACCCGAAGTAGGCGATCCTGATAAACCGAAATTTGTGATGTTCTTTGATGAGGCGCATTTGTTATTCGATAATGCACCAAGTGCGTTAATTGAGAAAGTTGAGCAAGTGGTTCGTTTAATCCGTTCAAAAGGCGTTGGCATTTATTTTGTCACCCAAAACCCATTAGACTTACCTGAAACCGTATTAGGCCAGTTAGGAAACCGTGTGCAACATGCCTTACGTGCGTTTACGCCACGTGACCAAAAAGCCGTGAAAACCGCCGCAGAAACGTTCCGAGCAAATAAAGGCGTGGATGTGGTCGACGCCATTACCACCTTGGGCGTGGGCGAGGCGTTAGTGTCGTTCTTAGATGAAAAAGGCATGCCAACGCCCGTTGAACGAGCCACCATTTATCCGCCGAAAAGCCAACTCACCCCACTCAGTGCTGAACAACGTCAAACTTGGGTGAAAGATGATGAGCTGTTTGCTTACTACAATAATTATGTGGATAACGAATCCGCTTTTGAAATGTTAGCCGAGCAAGCGAATCTTGACCAAGTGGCAGAACAACAAGCACAGCAGGCAGAAAAGGAAGAAAGCGAGGGCTTATTCGGTTCTTTAAGTCGCATGATTTTTGGCACCAAAAAACGTGGTGAGAAATTAACGGTGACAGAAGAATTGGTCAGTGGATTGAGTAAATCCGTAGGACGCAGCATTCGCTCACAAATTACACGGGAAATTACCCGTGGGATTTTAGGGGCGCTGAAGAAATAAGGCAGGAGGTGTTAGAGTTTGCAATGTGAGGCTTTAACACCCTTTTTCAAATATCTTTCTGAAAATTACCCATTTTGTCAGAAATTGATCATGGTAAAGTTTACAGCTAAAAACAACATTCAAGGCGATTAAAAATATGATCAAGATCACATTTTGAAGCTATTTATATCATCAATCGTATTAATTTGCCTTTTATCACGAAAAATCAGGTAAAATAGCAATCAGTTTATATTCATTCAATCTCATTAATCAGGAGTAAACAATGGCAACGCAAAAACAACTTGCAAATGCAATCCGTTTTTTAAGTATGGATGCGGTTCAAAAAGCAAAATCGGGTCACCCCGGTGCCCCAATGGGAATGGCAGATATTGCTGAAGTATTATGGCGTGGTTTCTTAAAACATAACCCAACCAATCCAAAATGGGCAGATCGTGACCGTTTTGTATTATCTAACGGACATGGTTCGATGTTAATTTACAGCTTGTTACATTTAACAGGCTACGACCTTTCTATCGACGATTTAAAAAATTTCCGTCAATTACATTCTAAAACCCCAGGTCACCCTGAATATGGTTATGCTCCAGGTGTCGAAACCACCACGGGTCCATTAGGTCAAGGTATCACCAATGCAGTGGGTATGGCGATTGCCGAAAAAACGCTTGCGGGTCAATTTAACCGTGCAGGTCACGATATTGTGGATCACTTTACTTATGTGTTCTTAGGTGATGGCTGTTTAATGGAAGGGGTTTCACACGAAGCATGTTCATTAGCAGGAACCTTAGGTTTAGGCAAATTAATCGCATTCTATGACGACAACAATATTTCCATTGATGGTCATGTTGACGGTTGGTTCACTGATGATACCCAAAAACGTTTTGAAGCCTACGGTTGGCAAGTGATCCCAGCCATTGATGGTCACAACCCAGAGCAAATCGCTGAAGCAGTGAAAAAAGCCCAAGCAGAAACTGGCAAACCAACCTTAATTATCTGTAAAACCATTATCGGTTACGGTTCACCAAACAAATCTGCATCGCACGATTGCCATGGAGCACCATTAGGCGATGACGAAATTGCCTTAACTCGTAAAGCATTAGAATGGGATTATGCCCCATTTGAAATCCCAGCCGATATTTATGCAGAATGGGATGCGAAAGCCAAAGGTCAAACAGCGGAAGCGGCATGGAACGAAAAATTTGCGGCTTATGCAAAAGCCTATCCTGAATTAGCCGCTGAATTTAAACGTCGTGTGAGTGGTGAATTACCAGCCAACTGGGCAGCCGAAAGCCAAGCCTTTGTGGAAAAATTACAAGCTAACCCTGCTTCCATTGCGAGCCGTAAAGCGTCTCAAAATGCCATCGAAGCCTACGCACACTTATTACCAGAATTCTTAGGCGGTTCAGCAGACTTAGCTAGTTCAAACTTAACCCTATGGTCAGGTTCAAAACCGATTCGTGCAACCACCAATGTTGATGGCAACTATCTCAACTACGGTGTGCGTGAGTTCGGTATGTCAGCCATTATGAACGGTATTGCCTTACACGGTGGATTCATTCCTTATGGCGCAACATTCTTAATGTTCTTTGAATACGCTCACAATGCCGTGCGTATGGCAGCATTAATGAAACAACGTGCGTTATTCGTTTACACCCATGACTCTATCGGTTTAGGCGAAGACGGTCCAACTCATCAACCAGTGGAACAAACTGCTGCATTACGTTTAATTCCAAACTTAGAAACATGGCGACCTGCGGATCAAGTAGAATCAGCCGTGGCGTGGAAATCTGCGGTAGAACGTAAAGATGGTCCGAGTGCCTTAATCTTCACTCGTCAAAATTTGGCACAACAACCACGCACAGCAGAGCAATTAGCTAACGTGGCTCGTGGTGGTTACATCTTAGTAGATTGCGGTTGCAACAACCCTGATGTGATCTTAATTGCCACAGGTTCTGAAGTGGAATTAGCGGTTAAAGCGGCGGAAGTGTTGAAAGCCGAAGGCAAAAAAGTGCGTGTGGTTTCTATGCCAAGCACCAACGTGTTCGACAAACAAGACGAAGCCTATCGTGAAAGCGTGTTACCAAAACACATTACCAAACGTGTAGCGATTGAAGCACAAACCGCAGACTTCTGGTACAAATATGTGGGCTTTGAAGGTCGCATCGTGGCAATGCACGGCTTCGGTGAATCTGCCCCAGCAGACCAATTATTCAAATTATTTGGTTTCACCGTGGAAAACGTGGTGGCAAAAGCGAAAGAGATTTTGTAATAGTCTAACTATTTGATTAATCTTAGTAAAGTGCGGTGAAAATTATTCTAGTTTTCACTGCACTTTCTTGTTTTAGGTGGATA
This sequence comes from Lonepinella sp. BR2271, assembly GCF_051851515.1. NCBI lineage: Bacteria > Pseudomonadati > Pseudomonadota > Gammaproteobacteria > Pasteurellales > Pasteurellaceae > Lonepinella > Lonepinella sp. BR2271. The sequence goes on from NZ_JBPDVF010000002.1 coordinate 156,721, forward strand.
TTTCAGCCATAAATCCCAATTCTTTTGAAATCAATAAGGCTGTTTTCCGAATTTCACTTAATAAAAAATCTACGCCCATTTGTCTAAGCCGATAGATGGATGTAGAAATCGACACCGCATATTCCACTTTATTAAACGCATCAAAAACTGGACAAGCCACACAAACGACGCCTAGCTCATTTTCTTCCTTATCCATGGCAAATTGAATTTGGCGAATTTCCGCTAATTCCTGTTGCATTAAGTGTAAATCGGTAATGGTGTTTTTGGTTAATTGTTGAATGGTATCTTGGTGCGATTGCCAATAATGAGTCACATAGCTTTGATTATGTTCATAAGCTAAATACAGTTTTCCCATGGCAGAACAATATAGTTGTAAATATTGACCAATATACGCTCGGGTTTTTAACATGCCTGTTGTCGGTTCGAGCTTATAGATCATAATGGCGTGGTCGTCTTCTCGTTTGGAAAAATTCACCGTTTCGCCAAGGGTTAAGTTAAGTTGTTCTAAATAAGGCGATGCCAAATTGATGATGTTAAAGGAAGAAAGCGTTTTCTGACCGAGATTAAGGCATTTAGTAGTTAAGCGATAACTGCCTTGAGTGTTGGTTTGTTTAATATAGCCCTCTGCTTGCAAACCTTGCAATAAACGGTGTACCGTGCTTTTATTCAGTTGCGATAATTCGGCTAATTTGGCTAATGGACAACCGTTAGGATAATCACTCAATAGATCCAATAGTTTTAGTCCACGAATAAGGCTTTGATTCCCTGTGTTTTTTTCTTCATTTTGCATAATTTCCCCCACATCCTTGTTATCGTTTCACTATGTGAAATACTTTTCTATAAAAATGAGATCTAGCTCACAAATTTAAAAAATAATATATAACCTATTGATTTATAGATATTTATATTTTATTGCTTAAATTGACTTTTATGATTGATAAGTGTACTTTATGGAACGTGATTTTACAATTTGAAATTTAAAAAAACTTGGAGCAAAAAATGAAAGTATCTTATCAAGAACTTAAAGCCGAATTTAAACGTGTCTTACTCGCTCGCAATGTGCGTGAAGATATTGCGGAAGAATGTGCCACTGTGTTTGCTGACACGACACAAGCTGGGGCATATTCCCACGGGGTAAACCGTTTTCCACGTTTTATTCAACAATTGGAAAATGGCGATGTAAAACCAGAAGCTGAACCAACGAAAGTGATGGGCTTAGGGGCTATTGAACAATGGGATGCTCACCAAGCCATTGGTAACTTAACCGCGAAAAAAATGATGGATCGTGCTATTGAATTGGCGAAACAAAACGGTATCGGTGTGGTGGCGTTACGCAATGCAAACCACTGGATGCGTGGCGGTTCTTATGGCTGGCAAGCAGCGGAACAAGGTTATATCGGCGTATGTTGGACTAACGCTCTTGCAGTTATGCCACCTTGGGGAGCAAAAGAATGCCGTGTGGGGACTAACCCATTAATTATTGCGGTGCCAACTTCACCAATTACTATGGTGGATATGTCTTGTTCTATGTATTCTTACGGTATGTTGGAAGTGCATCGCTTGCAAGGTCGTCAAACTTTCGTGGACGCAGGGTTTGATGATGACAATAACCCAACTCGCGATCCTGCGACAGTGGAGAAAAACCGCCGCTTAATGCCAATGGGCTTCTGGAAAGGGTCTGGCTTGTCTATCGTGTTAGATATGATTGCAACACTTTTATCTAACGGGGAATCTACTGCCGCCGTGACAGAAGATAAAGACGATGAATACTGTGTATCCCAAGTGTTTATCGCTATCGAAGTGGATCGTTTAATTGATGGCAAAACCAAAGATGAAAAACTCAATCGCATTATGGATTATGTGCGTACCGCAGAACCTGTTGATCCGAACCAACCTGTGCGTTTACCAGGACATGAGTTCACGGCGATTTTAGCGGACAACAAAGCGAACGGTATCCCAGTAGACGATACTGTTTGGGCGAAGTTAAAATCTCTGTAATTTTACACCGCACTTTGGCAAATCAGCCCAAAGTGCGGTTAATTTTATGTTCATTTTTTGAGGATTAAAAATATGTTTTTCGGACACATTAATAAAATTGAACGCAATCGCTATCCTGAAGCGATTTTGCGTGCTTTTGATTATTTAAAAAATACAGATATTGACTCCCTTGAAGCAGGGCGTTATCCGTTGCATGGCGATTCTTATGTGCAAGTGCTTGATTTGCAAACCAAAGAAAAATCTAACTATTTGCCCGAAGTGCATCGCAAATATTTAGATGTGCAATATTGGCATCGTGGTTCTGAGCGTATGGCGGTCGCTGTTGATTTAGGCAATAATCCTGTGGCGGAAGATTATAGTGACGAAAACGACATTCTGTTTTATCAATCGGCAGAAAATGAACAAGAATTTGTGTTTAAAGACGGCAATTTTGCGGTGTATTTCCCAGAAGATATTCACCGCGGTGCGTGCCGTGCAGATGAAACGGGTTTGATTCGTAAAGTGGTGGTGAAAGTCGCCTTGAGTGAATTGGAGGAATAAACATGAAATCCTTTGCGTTATTAGTCGGAAAAGCCATTGAGGCATTGGTGGTGATTATTCTTGCCACCATGTCGGTGTTGGTTTTCCTTAACGTGGTGTTGCGATATGGCTTTAATAGCAGCATCAATGTGACCGAAGAAGTTTCTCGCTACATGTTCGTTTGGTTAGCGTTCTTGGGGGCAATTCTTGCCTTTAGCGAGAATCAACACGTTAACGTGACCATTCTGACTCAAAAGTTATCCGAAAAAGGGCAAAATATTTTAGGTATTGTGACGGATTCAGCCATGCTATTTTGCTGTTATTTGATTTTGGATGGCGGTTGGCAACAGTTTGAATTAAACCTTTCTAACCTTGCACCGATTTCAGGTTTGCCTCAAGGTATTACTTATTTGGCTGCTACCGTAGCAGGAGCGTTAATTGGAGTGTTAATTATCGCTCGCTTGGTGGCTCGTATTGGTATTTTAGTTAAAGGGGAAGCCAAATGACCGTTGTAATTTTCCTTTCCGCCTTATTAGGGGCGATTATTCTGGGCATTCCTGTTGCGTTTTCCCTACTTATCTGTGGCATCGCGTTGATGTTACATTTGGATTTATTTGATTCCCAAATTTTGGCTCAACAAATTGTGAGTGGAGCGGATAGCTTTTCTTTAATGGCAATCCCGTTCTTTATTTTAGCTGGTGAAATCATGAATGAAGGCGGTTTATCTAAACGCATTATTGATTTGCCAATGAAATTAGTAGGTCACAAACGTGGCGGTTTGGGCTTTGTGGCGATTATTGCTGCCATGATTATGGCGAGTCTTTCAGGTTCTGCCGTAGCCGATACCGCAGCCGTGGCAGCGATGTTGTTACCAATGATGAAAACCACAGGCTATCCACTTGATAAATCTGCAGGTTTGATCGGTACAGCAGGGATTATTGCACCGATTATTCCACCAAGCATTCCGTTTATCGTATTTGGGGTAGCAAGTGGCGTATCTATTACGAAATTATTCCTTGCAGGGATTTTCCCTGGGATTATGATGGGGGTCGCGTTAGGTTTATTATGGTGGTGGCAAGCAAAACGTCTTAACTTAATGACGTTCTCCAAAGCCACTAAACAAGAACTTTGCCTTTCCTTCAAAAGCAGTATTTGGGCGTTATTGTTACCTGTGATTATTATCGGCGGTTTCCGCTCAGGTATGTTCACACCGACAGAAGCAGGGGCAGTAGCCGCATTTTACGCTTTAGTTGTTTCCCTCTTCGTTTACCGTGAATTAAAAATCAAAGATTTATACCGTGTGATTTTAGCAGCAGGTAAAACCACGGCTGTGGTGATGTTCTTAGTGGCAGCAGCAAACGTCACAGGTTGGTTAATTACCGTGGCTGAATTACCACAGATGATGACTGAATTACTTGAGCCATTAATTGACAGCCCAACCTTGTTGTTAATTGTGATTATGTTTGCGGTATTTATTATCGGTATGGTGATGGACTTAACTCCAACCGTATTAATCTTAACCCCAGTGTTAATGCCATTAGTGCAAGAAGCAGGTATTGATCCTGTGTATTTCGGCGTGTTATTCATTTTAAATACCTCAATTGGCTTAATTACCCCACCTGTGGGTAACGTATTAAACGTGATTACGGGCGTTTCAAAATTACCATTTGACCAAGCAGCCAAAGGCATCATGCCTTACTTGCTGATGATGATTGTGGTGTTGTTCTTATTTGTGTTCTTCCCGTCACTAATTTTAGTGCCATTGGGTTGGATGATGTAACTGATTTTTTAACTTAACTCTTTAATGGAGAAATTGTATGAAACTATTTAATATGAAAACCTTAGCGACTTTTGTAGCAGCTGCCACGATGTTTGCTACCAGCAATGTCAGTGCAAAAACCACGTTGCGTTTTGGTTATGAAGCACCGCGTAATGACAGCCAACATATTGCAGCAGAAAAATTTAATGAATTGTTACAAGAAAAAGCCAAAGGGGAGATTGAGTTAAAATTATTCCCAGACAGCACCTTGGGCAACTCTCAAACCATGATTTCAGGTGTGCGTACGGGTACGATTGATATTGAAATGTCAGGTTCACCAAACTTCACTGGGTTAGAGCAAAAACTGAATGTGATTGATATTCCGTTTATTTTCAAAGATCGTGAACATGCTTTTAAAGTATTGGACGGTGAAATTGGTCAAGGTTTATTAAAAGAGTTAGAAAGCAAAAATATCAAAGCATTAGCGTTCTGGGATGTGGGTTTCCGTGCTTTATCTAACTCTAAACACACTGTGACGAAACCAGAAGATATTAGTGGTTTGAAAGTGCGTACTAACCAAAATCCAATGTACATTGAAGCCTTTACTTTATTAGGCGGTAACCCAGTACCAATGCCATTGGCAGAACTTTATACCGCCTTGGAAACTCGTGCAGTAGATGCGCAAGAACACCCAATCGGTATTTTCTGGTCAAACAAATTATTTGAAGTACAAAAATTCTTAAGTTTAACCAACCACGGCTACACCCCGTTAATCGTGGCGATGAACAAAAAGAAATTTGATAAATTAAGTCCAGAATTACAAACTGCCTTATTGGAAGCTGCCAAAGAAGCAGGACAATTCCAACGTGAACTTAACATCAAAAATGAAAAAGAAATCGTAGAAAACTTGCGTAAAGAAGGCGTTGAAGTCACTGAAACTATCGATCAAGCTCCATTCAAAGCGGTGATTGAAGCCAAAGTTCGTCAATCCTTTATTGATAAAAATGGCGATGAATTAATTAAAGCCATTGATGCCTTACAATAATGTTGTTATCCCGTTCCGTTGGGAATGGGGTTTTTATTCGATTTTTTACAAGAGGAATATCCATGAAATTATTTAATTTGAAAACCTTAGCCAGCCTTATCGCTGCCACCTGTGTTTTTTCTGCGAATACGCAAGCTGCCACTAATTTACGTTTTGGCTACGAAGCCCCACGCAGTGACAGCCAACATATTGCCGCAGAAAAATTTGAAGCATTACTCAACGAAAAAACCAACGGGGAAATCAAATTAAAATTATTCCCAGACAGCACCTTGGGTAACGCTCAAGCCATGATCGCAGGTGTGCGTGGTGGAACAATTGATATTGAAATGTCCAGCTCATCAAATTTCACAGGCTTAGAGCCAAAAATCAATGTGATTGATATTCCGTTTATTTTTAAAGATCGCCAACATGTGGTGAAAGTGTTAGATGGTGAAATCGGACAAGGTTTATTAGATGCCCTTGAAGCAAAAGGCTTAAAAGGTTTAGCTTTCTGGGATGTGGGTTTCCGTGCGTTCTCTAACTCTAAACACACCGTCACCACCCCTGATGACATTAAAGGTTTGAAAGTGCGTACGAACCAAAACCCAATGTACATTGAAACCTTTAGTTTGTTAGGTACTAACCCAGTTCCAATGCCTTTAGCTGAGCTTTACACTGCCTTGGAAACTCGTGCGGTAGATGCTCAAGAACATCCAATCGGTATTTTCTGGTCAAATAAATTATTTGAAGTGCAAAAATACTTGAGCTTAACCAACCATGGTTACACACCGTTAATTGTGGTCATGAACAAAGCTAAATTTGACAAATTAAGCCCAGAATTGCAAACCGCATTATTGGAAGCAGCCAAAGAAGCAGGGCAATTCCAACGTGATTTGAACGAAAAAGGCGAACAAGAAATTATTGCAGGTTTACGCCAAGCAGGTGTCGAAGTCACCGAAACCATCGATCAAGCACCGTTTAAAGCCATCATTGAAGAAAAAGTGCGTAAATCTTTTATCGACAAAAATGGTGATGAATTGATTAAAGCCATTGATGAACTAGCAAAATAAAACGTTACATCAAAGTGCGGTGCAAAAATATCGTTATTTTTCACCGCACTTTCATTCAAAAGGAATAAAACAATGAATTACTACTTAGGCATAGATTGCGGTGGCACTTTTGTTAAAGCCGCCTTATTTGACCAAACAGGCAAACTTTACGGCGTTCAGCGTAAAAACGTTTCTGTGATCAGCGAGCAAGCAGGTTACGCTGAACGAGATATGTCGCAATTATGGCAAATCTGTGCCGAAGTAGTACGTCAAACCATTCAACAAAGCGGTGTTGAACCTAATCAGATTAAAGGCGTTGGTATTTCCGCACAAGGCAAAGGGGCATTTTTGTTAGATAAACAAAAGCAACCTTTGGGACGTGCTATCTTATCTTCTGACCAACGCTCTTTGGATATTGTTAAACAATGGCAAGCCGATGGTATTCCACAAAAACTCTATCCAATCACTCGCCAAACCTTATGGACAGGCCACCCTGTGTCGATTTTACGTTGGGTAAAAGAAAATCAGCCTGAACGTTATGCCAATATCGGGGCAGTGTTAATGTCCCATGACTATTTGCGTTTTTGCTTAACAGGTGAGCTACATTGTGAAGAATCAAATATTTCTGAATCTAACTTGTACAATATGCAAGCTGGTGAATATGATATTGAGCTAGCAAAATTACTGGGCATTGAAGAAGTATTTGCTCAATTACCACCAATTATCAAATCCAATGAAATTGCAGGCTATGTGACCAAACAAGCTGCCGAACTTTCCGGCTTAGCAGAGGGAACGCCAGTGGTTGGTGGATTATTTGATGTGGTTTCCACCGCACTTTGTGCTAAATTAGATGATGAAAGCAAGCTCAACGCCGTACTTGGCACTTGGTCAGTGGTGAGCGGTATCACGGAAACCATTGATGATAGTCAACAAATTCCATTCGTGTACGGCCGCTACGCCAAAGCCAACCAATTTATCGTACACGAAGCCAGCCCAACGTCATCAGGCAATTTGGAATGGTTTGTGAAACAGTTTGGCAACCTAGATTACGCCGAAATTAACCAAGGCATTAGCCAACTTCCGCCAGCTAGTAGCTCGGTATTATTTGTGCCGTTTTTATATGGCTCCAATGCCGGCTTAGGCATGCAAGCAGGGTTCTATGGTATGCAGGCTCACCATACGCAAATGAACTTATTGCAAGCGGTGTATGAGGGCGTATTATTTAGCTTAATGTCTCATTTAGAACGCATGCTACAACGTTTTCCACAAGCGGATGTATTAAGAGTCACAGGTGGGCCGACAAAATCGGCCGTATGGATGCAAATGTTAGCCGATCTCAGCGGCATGCGGTTAGAAGTACCAAATGTGGAGGAAACCGGTTGTTTAGGTGCCGCATTAATGGCCATGCAAGCCGATGGATTGACGGAACAGCCTGCAGTATTGCAAGCTGATATGCAAGTGTATCAACCGAATCCACAGCATCAATCTGCTTATCAGCAAAAATATCAGCGTTATCAGCAGTTTGTTAGTGCATTGAAAACGTTATTATAAACCATAAAATCTTGCCGAAATTGATCTGCACCCTAAAAGTTGGATGAGTCCCTCTATAAGGTGCAGATTTTTATATCCCCAAATTGTCAAACGAAGCACAACACCTACTCTGCCAAAAATCCCCCGCTCTGATGTTGCCATAACTTCGCATACAAGCCATTTTTAGCCAACAATTCGGCGTGGGTGCCTTGTTCTACAATTTGCCCTTGATCTAACACAATCAACCGATCCATGGCGGCAATGGTGGATAAACGGTGGGCGATGGCGATCACCGTTTTGTTTTCCATCATTTTATCCAGACTTTGTTGAATCGCCGCTTCCACTTCGCTGTCTAATGCACTAGTGGCTTCATCAAGCAATAAAATCGGCGCATCTTTTAACATCACACGAGCAATGGCAATACGTTGGCGTTGTCCGCCTGACAGTTTTACACCACGTTCACCCACATGTGCATCATAGCCTCGGCGACCGTTTGCATCACTTAATAACGGAATGAAATCTGCTGCTTCGGCACGCTGGGCGGCATTCAGCATATCTTGTTCGGTGGCGTTGGGGCGACCATAGATAATATTTTCACGTACAGAACGGTGTAACAATGAAGTGTCTTGCGTCACCAAGCCAATTTGGCTACGTAGACTTTCTTGCTGTACATCAAGGACATTTTGACCGTCAATGGTAATGGTGCCTTGTTGCGGTTCGTAAAAACGTAAGAGTAAATTGACGATGGTGGATTTCCCTGCACCTGAACGGCCAATTAAACCGACTTTTTCCCCTGCCTTAATGGTTAAATCAAAGTGTTGAAGTAGCTGTTTTTCAGGGGAATAAGCGAAACTCACATGATCAAAATGAATTTCCCCTTTGCTCACTTGCAATGCCGTGGCATTCGGTTTGTCGACAATCGTATGGGGTTTGGACAAGGTTTCCATACCATCATTCACCGTACCAATATTTTCAAATAAGCGGGCGGATTCCCACATAATCCAATGCGCTAAACCATTGACTCGTAATGCCATGGCGGTGGAAGTTGCAATGGCACCGACACCAACGGCACCCTGTTGCCAAAGTACCACACCTAAAACGGCGGTGCTGAGAGTTAGGAAGATATTGCTCGCATAAGTTAATACATCTAGGCTTGTGCCTAACCGCATTTGGGCGTGAACCGTGACCATAAATTCTTCCATAGAACGTTTGGCATAGGCCGCCTCACGCTCACCGTGCGAAAATAATTTTACGGTGGCGATATTGGAATACGCATCGGTAACCCGTCCTGTCATCAGTGAGCGAGCATCCGCTTGATGTTCGGCGGTTTTGGCTAATTTAGGAATCAGATAATATAAAATACCGCCGAAAATTACGGCCCAAACCAAAAACGGCACAAGGAACCAGCTATCAAAGGCCACCAAGACCACGCCAGAGGTAATAAAATACACGCCCACATAAATGACCATGTTTGCTACCGTTAATACGGTATCACGCACAGCCAATGCGGTTTGCATCACTTTGGCAGACACTCGTCCAGCAAATTCATCTTGGTAAAAAGTGAGGCTTTGCCCAAGCATAAGACGGTGGAAATTCCAGCGTAACCGCATGGGGAAAACCCCTTGTAGGGTTTGCAAGCGAACTGTGGAAGTGAGGAATGTCCAGCCGATACTTAAAATGAGAATCAGCAACATACCGATTAAGTAAGGGCCTTTTTCTGCCCATAATGTTGTCGGGGTATAAGTACCAAGCCAATCAACTAATTTCCCCATAAATTGAAACATCAAGGCTTCCATTACCCCAATGCCAATGGTTAAAAATGAGAAAAATGCAATCCACGCCTTTGTTCCCTCTAAATTTGACCATAAAAAACGCCATAGCCCTTTTTCGGGTGTTTTAGGGGGACTGTCAGGATAGGCGTTAATGCGGTTTTCAAACCAAGAAAATATTTTATTAAACATCGTGCTTTCCTTATAAAACAAAAGGCAACGAGGAAAGTTGCCTTAATCTGGTGATATTATAACGCAAAACGTGATAAAAAAGCACCGCACTTTTAAACAGATTAAACCCAATTATCCAACAATAAATTGGGAATACGGCAAAATTCTTTGGTATTGTTGGTCACTAAGGGAACGTTTAGGCTTAATGCTTGAGCGGCAATCAACATATCTAATGAACCGATAATTGTCCCCTGTTGTTGTAAATCATTTCTCAGTTTCGCATAATGCCAAATGGCGTTTGTATTAAAGGGAAGAATATCTAAGGGAACCAGAAATTTATTTAGAGCCTCTTTGTTGCGTAACGACCCTGATTTTTCCACCCCAAATGCCAATTCGGCAGCAGTTATGCTAGAAATTGCCAGATCGCCTAATTCATATTGTGCAAAGCGTTCAAACACTTGTGGCGGTTTGTGGTTAATAATATAAATGCAAATATTGGTGTCTAACAGATACTTCATAAAATCTCTGCCCTAATTTGCTCCCCTTGCTCGGCTCGCTCAAGCGGGGTATCAAATTCATACACGGCTTCTTGCATGGCTTGCCATGGATTTTTTTTCGGCATAAGCAAAATCCCTTGCCCATATTTTTGAATGATGACTTCACTTTCATCATTAAAGGCAAAGGCTTTAGGTAATCTGACCGCTTGAGAACGCCCAGACATAAATAATTTGGCGGTTTGCATATTGGCCCTCATGAGTTGATATATCACATTGAGATATATCATAGCAAAGGTGTTTGATGTATTCAATAAAAAGGGATAAAAAAGCACCGCAGTTTTTTCTGAGGTGCTTAACATGAATTTACGTCTTATCTAGCAGGTGTGGAAACATGCTCCGCCGCTTTCTGATTAGCATAACTTACCGCAGATTTGAGTGTTTCACCGTTGATTAAACTGGCACATAAATGCCCCACGAAACAATCGCCTGCTCCGAGCGTGCTGATTAATTTTACTTTTATGGCTGGCATTGAGCCTTGTTCCTGTTGATTGGCAAATGCCACACCATCGCTACCAGCGGTTACGACCACTTGCGGAAAATCTTGCTGCAAGCGTTGAGCGGCTTTTAAGGCAGAAGTTAAATCCGTGACTGCGATGCCACACATGGCTTCGGCTTCAACGGCGTTGACGATAAGACAATCAATTAACTGTACCAATTCAGGGGATAATGCTTTTGCGGGGGCAGCGTTAATACATACAGGAATATGCCGTTGATGAGCTTGTTGGGCAGCTTTTAGATTAATTTCATCGCTGACTTCATTTTGTAAAATTAACATTCTGGCATTTTGCCAAAGGGAATCTTGTTCTAATACGGCTGACTCAATGGCAAGATTCGCCCCTGATACGACCACCGCACCATAATCCCCTTCGCTGTCCATAATGGCGACACTCATGCCTGACCCGAATTTATCAGTTTGTTGAACAAAGTCGGTATTGATCTGATGTTGTTTTAAATGTTCAAGTAAAAATGGAGCAAAATTATCTTTGCCTACACAGCTCACCATAAAGACATCGCAATCTGCTTTGGCACAGCCTACGGCTTGGTTGCCCCCTTTGCCACCAAATTTGGCGAACCATTTTTTACCTAATACCGTTTCGCCTTTGACTGGACGATGGGAAGATTGCACCACAATATCATAATGTAAGCTACCAACTACAACGACTTTATTCATAACTTTTTCCTTTATTTTATTCGTTTACTTTCTACCGCGGCTCTCGTTTTGGCTAGATAATTTTCAGCACGATTCAAATGGCGTTTTGCGACAGCCACGTAAAGTGCATCTAAAATATTTAATTGTGCCACCCGAGATGCTGCATTTTCGCCCAATAATAATGAACCTTGGGAAGTGGAGGTTAATACCACATCGGCGTATTGGGTAATCGGTGAAATGGCGTAATTAGTGATCACAATAGTTTTCGCCCCATTTTTGCGAGCCAGTTGTACGGGTTCAATTACATCAATGGTGGTGCCTGAATGGCTAATCGCTATCACACAACTTTGATCATTACATACCGCACTAGACATTAACATCATGTGCGAATCATCATAAACCGAGGTTTTAATCCCAATACGCAAAAATTTATGTGCCATATCTTTGGCAATTTGAGCTGAACCACCAATCCCAAGTAAATCAATATGTTGAGCATTGGCTACAATCTCTACACAACGATCAAAGGCTTCAATATCCAAAATCGCCATGGTTTCTTCTAATGCTTGAATGGAGGTTTCAAACACTTTTTTGATCAACTGTGCAGAGGTATCCTGTTCAGAAATTTCATTGTGCAAATTTGCCACTTCTAATTGTTTGTAATATGCCAACCCCGAGCGGAAATCCCGAAAACCTGAAAATTCTAATTTTTTCGCAATTTTTACAATCATGGCTTCAGAAACCTGATTTTCTTCTGCCACTTCTTTTAACGGGGTTGTTTCAGAAAAATCTGGCTTCGCGAGTATCCTATCCAACACTTTCAATTCTAACGGGGTAAGTTGTTGTCTGCGAGTGCGGATATGTGCACCAATGGATTTCGGATCTAGCTGTGCCATCGTATTATTTTCCTCTGGTTGCTCTATCAATTAACATGGCGACAATAATGATGATACCCGTGGCGAGTAATTGATAGAAGGCTTGAATATTTAGCAATGTTAACCCGTTGCGTAATGCCCCGAGAATAATTGCCCCTAAAATAGTGCCTATAATACTCCCTTTTCCGCCCATAAGCGATGCCCCACCGATGGCTGCCGCCGCAATGGCATCTAATTCCCATAAATTACCCAACGTTGGATCGGCTGCCCCTAAACGTCCAACTAAAATTAATCCAGCCACAGCGCTCAAGAAACCTGAAAGCACATAAACCGTCACTTTAGTTTTTGCCACAGGCACACTACATACCCGAGCCGCTTCTTCATTGCCACCCACTGCAAATATATATTCACCCAATGGGGTTTTGGTCAATACAATCCAGAGAACTAAGGCAATCACAGTCACAATAATCACCGAGCTTGGAATCCCCAATAATGTGCCGTTCATTAGGCTACGGAAGTCTGCAGGAATCCCAAAAATCGGATTGCCCCCCGTGTAAATTAACGATAATGCACGGTAGAGTGATAATGCACCTAAGGTGACAATGAAAGGTTGTAAACCAGCGTAAGCAATTAATGCCCCGTTAAATAATCCCGTTAAGCAGCCTACTAACAACGCCCCCAGTATGGCTAACGGTACTGGCACACCAGCCACCATTAAACTTGCTCCCACTACGGCAGAAATTGCCGCCGTTGGTCCCACTGATAAATCAATTCCAGCGGTAATAATCACCAATGTCATACCCAGTGCAATAATTGCATTAAGTGATGATTGTTGCAAAATATTCAATAAGTTAGGTGTGGTGAAAAATACGGGTGATAAAAAAGAGAAAACCGCAAAGATGATGATCAATCCCACCAATGTTCCCATATCACGCACATTTAATTTAATTGCTGACATAATTCATTCCTTTTTATGATTAATGTGTTTTATTGTTACCAATAGAGTAACGACCAATATTGTCTTCATTGATGTCCGAACCACGCAGTTCCGCTTTGATTTCACCTTCTTTCATGACCAGCACCCGATCCGATACCCGAATAATTTCAGGCATTTCCGATGAAACCACCAGCACCACATTGCCTGCTTTGGCAAGATTTTCAATTAAATGATAAATTTCCGATTTGGTGCCAATATCAATGCCTCTGGTCGGTTCATCAAATAAATAGATTTTGGTACCTGCTGCCAGCCAGCGTCCGATAATGACTTTTTGCTGATTACCGCCACTAAATGTGCCAACGGTTTTATCTAAATCGAGTGGTTTTAAATTTAAATCCATCATTAATTGATGAGAAATCGCGTTTAAATAATCTTTGCGAAGAAAACCAGCCTGACTAAATCTCTCCATAGATGGCATGGCAATATTGATAGACACACTGCGATCTTTCAAAATGCCTTCTTTTTTGCGATCTTCTGGCACCAGTCCAATGCCCATTTTGATGGATTCTTTCACGCTATTGAGTTTTAACGGCTGCCCATTAATGAGTATTTCCCCCGATGTGGGCTTATCTAAACCAGCGATTAAACGAAATAATTCTGTTCGTCCCGCTCCCACGAGTCCTGCAATGCCCACCACTTCGCCTTTATTAGCAAAAAAATTGATATTTTTTACCGCACTTTCACGGCTTAAATTTTTCACTTCTAGCATTTTTTCATCCGTGGCATAACTCTGATGCGACAATTTTTCTACTTTCCGCCCCACCATTTTGGTGACGATGCTTTCTTCGTTTTCATCGGCAATATTGACACAATCAATAAAATGCCCATCTCGCAAAATCGTTGCTCGATCGCAGACTTTGAAAATTTCGTCCATTTTGTGCGACACATAAATAATGGACACGCCTTGGGCGGTGAGCTGTTTAATCAATGCTGATAAGCGTTCAAATTCGCTCGGCGTTAAACTGGATGTCGGTTCGTCCATGGCAATAATTTTGGCGTTATCCAATAAGGCACGGGCGATTTCCACAATTTGTTGCTGTGCCACTTTTAATTCCTTAATCGGCACATTGGGATCAATGCTTGGGTCAAGATCTTTTAAAATGTCTAATGCCATTGCACGTTCTTTGGCTTTATCCACAAACAAGCCAAAATGCTTTCTGACCGAACGCCCCAAAAACATATTTTGAAAAACAGAGAGTTCTGGAATGTTTTGTAATTCTTGGTGAATCATTGCAATTCCGCTTTCTTTGGCAGCACGGGGGGAATGAATGGACACTTTTTGCTCATCAATATAGATCTCGCCTGCAGTGGCTTCTCGCACGCCTGAAAGCAGGTTGAGAAGCGTGGATTTCCCCGCTCCATTTTCACCAATTAATGCGTGGGTTTCGCCCGCTCTGACGTTGAAAGAAACATTTTCTAACACCGTCACTTGCCCATATTTTTTTGTCATTCCACGCATACTTAATCTATCTGAACACATAGAACTCTCCTTTTTTTCAATGTTATTTGGCTAACACTTTACGCAATTCTTCAGGATTCGCATTAAAGTAAGTTTTCGCATTATCTTGAGTAATTAACGCTTGTGGCGTAGTGACCACACGAGAAATTTGTTGTCCTGCAGTTAAACGCAACACCACTTCCATTGCCACTTCGCCTGTTAATACAGGGAAACTATCCACCGTACCCGTTAATTCACCTGCGAGAATGGATTTATAAGCATCAGAAATCCCGTCTGTACCAAACACAGCCACTTGTTTTTGTAAATTCAACGCTTTGACCGCTTCCACTACACCTAACGCCATACCGTCATTGTTGACATAGAAACCGATTAAATCAGGATTACGTTGTAAAATGGTGGTTGCCACATTATAGGCTTGTTCACGACTCCAGTTAGCTGGCACACTTGCCACTACATTGAATTTGCCTGATTTGTTAATGGTTTCAGTAAATCCTTCGGTTCGTTGTTTAGCCGCAAATACGCCTGGAGGACCTTCTACTACCGCCACTTTTCCGCCATCAGGACGATTATCAATAAACCATTGTGCGACTCGTACACCGTTATCTTTTTGCACATTCCCCACATAATGGGTTGCTGTTGGCATCACCGCATCATTCACATTCACGACAGGAATATTTTTTGATTGGGCGACTTCTGCCGCTGGTTGTAAATTCACGTCCGTTTGTGGCGAGAAAAGTAATGCACTATAACCTTCCGTGATCATGGTTTCGGCAATGGAAAGTTGTCCTAATTGATCACCTTCGTTTGCCGCTGCTTGATAGGCGACAAAGACCTTGTATTTGGTAGCAAAACTTTTATAGCCATCGCCTAATGAACGCCAATATTCATTGGTTAAGGTTTTGGATACGCCACCAATTTTGACTCCGCTTTGAATGGCAGGAAATGCACCAAATTTAGCATCTAATTCCGTCCAATTAACCCGATCTTGTTCCGTATCCGAATTGAGTGGTGCAAGATTGGCATAGGCGGAGCTACCGATCACCGCAGAAAGTGCGGTGGAAATAAGCATGGTTTTTAGAAATTTACGCATAACATTTTCCTTTTTAGTTGGATTAACGATAGAAATAACGAATTATTTCCCTAGTAAAAATTGATTGACAATGGCTTGGCTTGACACCGCATCTTGCTGATTAATGGCTTGTTGTAATTCATCAATGGAATTAAGTTGGTCAGCAATGGCAATGAGTTTACGCACCGTTTGAATATTCACTTCACATTCATGCACAGGGTCAAGTCCGCTGGCATCAGGGAAGGTGTCAAAATAATAGGCCCCATTAAAACCTTCTTTGCGTAATTGCCAAATCAGTTCTAAGGTCGCTCGTGGATTGACCGAAGCCACCATTAAGCCATCATCACGCTTGTGATAACCATCATTTAAATGCAAGCCCATAATTTTGGTGCGGCGAGCAATCTGGGCTGCCGCATAAGCAGGAATTTCATCGGCATATAGCACATGGGCAAAATCCAGTGTTACGCCCACATTTTTTGCACCGATGTCGGAAATAGCGAGTAGTGTGGTGGCGACATCAGGTAAGATACTAAAGGAACGAGGTTCGTTTGGTTTATATTCAATACTAATATCGCAATCTGGAGCGTAAGTCGCCACTTCTTGAAAAGCGGTAATTAAATCGTCCCACATTTTGTTGTAATTGGCTTGGAAACTGTAATCAAAACCGTCTTGTCCAAGCCAAATGGTCATTAAATTAGTGCCTAATTCCCGACCGCAATCAATGCCACGTTTGGTTAATTCAATGGCTTCACGGCGAACCTTGGCATCGGGGTGAGTAAATGCTCCTAATTGAAATTCAGGGTTGGTGCTATACCGCATCGCCATGCCATTGACATTCAAGCCTTGATCTTTGATAAATGCCCCTAAAGATTTCGGGTCTTCGTTTAAATGCTGCGGATAATTCAAATCCACATCGGTCAAACCTTTCGCTGTGGCGGCTCGTTCAATCATTTGCCGAATAGTGGGTTTTCCTTTAAGATCAGGCCAGTAAGAATGGGCTTTAGAAGCAAAAGAATTTAATCGAGTAGCAAAACGTAAATTGTTCATGTTGTATTCCTTTATGTGTTAATTGATTTATGTAAAGTAAAATACAACTTTATATTTTATTGTAAAGTATTAAATTTAAAATTTGTGAAGTAGATCACATTTTTTATTAATAGAAGTGTTGGGTTAAAGCAAAACAGAAGGAGTAAAGCAATAAAAAGGGCGAATCAATATTCGCCCCAGAAATGAATAATTATATCTTTGTGAATTGTTTTTTATTCCAACGCCTTACCCTTCAATTCAGGAATCAAGAAAAGTGTCGCCAGCATATCCAATACATAAATGGTTGCCAAGAACGCAATGGCGATTTGGAAAGAGTAAGCGGAAACCACTGCACCCACGACAATTGGGCCAAAACCGCCCACGGCACGTCCAAGGTTGAATAACACATTTTGTGCGGTGGCTCTTGCCTCGGTGGGATAGGCTTCAGACATTAATGCGCCATAACCGCCCATCATGCCGTTCACAAAGGCACCTAATAATGCGCCTGCAAACAACATCGCCGTTGGGTCAGTTAATTGAGAATAAACCACAATACTAATCACAGCCCCTAATTGGAAAATCAGGAAACTTGGCTTACGTCCAATAGCGTCCGCTAACCGGCCAAAAATCCAAATGCCCGCCATCATGCCACAAATGGTGACGGCGGTCCAAAGACCAGACTTGGTTAAACTAAAACCGAGTTGTTTGGATAAAAAGTTAGGTAACCAAATCATAATGCCGTAATAACCGAAGTTTTGTACTGAAGTTAAAACCACAATACCGAGGCTGACTTTGGCGGTATTTTTGTCTTTCACCAATAATGTAAATGGCGATTTTTTGGGTTTATTCGTGATGGCTTGTTGTTTCACAAAAACGTCGGGTTCATGTAATTTAGCACGTAAATACCACGCCACAAAAGCAGGGAAAATGCCCACTAAGAACATACCTCGCCAACCAATAACAGGCAATAATAACGGGGTCAATAATGCCGCAGCGAGTACGCCAATTTGCCAGCCTAATGCCACATAGGAGGAGGCTTTGGCTCGATGGCGAGCGGGCCATGTTTCAGCGGCTAATGCCATGCCAATCCCAAATTCGCCACCTAAACCGATACCGGCAATGGTGCGATAAATCAGTAAATCCCAATAACCTTGCGCAAAGGCACAAAGTCCTGTGAACACGGCAAATAGCACGATTGTCCATGTCAGCACTCGCACACGGCCATATTTATCACTTAATGCACCAAAAATCAGCCCGCCAGCCACGGCACCAATAAGGGTCCAAGTGACTAATGAGCCACCTTGTGCGGGTGTTAAGGCTAAATCAGCCGAAATGGCCGTGAGCATAAAACCAAGAATAAGTAAATCAAAACCGTCCATGGCATAACCGACGGCCGATCCGAATAAGGCTTTCCAGCCATATTTATCAACATGATGTGTTGTCATAATGTACGTCCTTTTGTTGCTCACAGGCAACATTTAAAGTTAAAAAGGAGGGTGTTTTTCATTTCCAGCATGGAAATTGGCGCTATTTTAGGGCGTCTTACCTAATTTGGCAACTGGATTTTGCTTTACCCTTTCTTATTTTCTTTCAACGCCGCAAAATGCGCCCCTTTGGCGATCATACGAAGTTGTAAAATGACTCGTTCTTTTAATTCCGCCCGATCTTTTTCATCCATATCCAAGGCCTTGGACATGGCACTAAAGGTGAGCGTCACACTGGCGTCGGCTTGCATATAACCAATATATCTTGAATAATGAAAGCGATAGGTAATAAACTCGCCCAATTCTTCGATAAAGTGTTTAATTTCACGGGAAACTGCGGTGCGAAAAAGCAAAGATGTGCCGGCGCTTTCTCGTAATAACAAACGAAAAACATTTGGATCGTTTTCAATAAATTCAAAAAAGGTTGCAATGGAAACTTCGATCACACTGCCACCATTCCGCAAGCGTTTCTGGGCCTGTCGCATCAGTTGACGTAAGGTTAAACCCGCCTCATCAACCATGGTCAACCCCAATTCTTCCATATCTTTAAAATGGCGATAAAAAGAGGTCGGTGCAATGCCCGCCTCTCGGGAAACCTCACGCAAGCTCAAATTGGCAAAACTTTTTTCAGCGGTAAGCTGATTAAACGCCGCATTAATGAGTGCCTGACGTGTTTTTTCCTTTTGTAATGCTCGAATGCCGGCCATAGGATTACTCAACTAAAATCGGTTTAATGGCATTCGCAATCACTTTTGCAATACGTTCATAACGTTGACGCAACGGCGAACCTGGGCGATAAATTAAGGTAATCGCACGGGTGGGTTCGGGGTTCACACAAGGAATATATTTGACCCCTTGACGCTCGCCCTCATTATGTACAGCCAATTCTGGCATCAAGGTAATGCCGGCGTTGGCGGCCACCATATTACGCAAGGTTTCTAAACTGGTGGCTTGAAAATGCGCATTTTCTCTGGCGCCGGCGGCAAAACAATAGCCGAGCGCTTGCTCCCTTAAACAATGCCCGTCATCTAACATTAAGATTTCTTTATTATTTAATGAGGACAGGGAAAGCTGTTTTTCCGTTGACCAAGGATGTTTATCAGACACCGCCACTAACATTTTTTCATGGAAAATCGGCACTTCAATAAAAGGCTGGGTTTCTTCCACAGAGGCCACAATCGCACAATCTAAATGCCCCGTTTCGAGTTGGTCAATTAAATTCGCCGTTTGCTGTTCGTATAAAAACAGCTCCAATTCAGGAAATTCATGGGTTAAAACCGGCATAATATGCGGTAATAAGTAAGGCCCCACGGTGGGGATCACACCAATATGTAATGGGCCCGTCATATCTTTGCCTTGATTGCTCGCCATTTCTTTCAGCAATTTCACTTCACGCAACACGGTTTTCGCTTGATCGACTAACAATAACCCCGACTGGGTAAACAGGACTTTGCGACTGGTACGTTCCAATAACACAATCCCTAATTCATCTTCCAACTTACGGATTTGTCCGCTCAACGTTGGCTGACTCACATGGCAAGCATCCGCTGCACGCCGAAAATGTTTATATTCAGCCAAAGCAACAAGATATTCCAAATCACGGATATTCATAAAAAAATTCCTTATAGGTATGAACAATTAAAAGGATAGAATTAATTGATTGTAACTATACCACAAAATTGCCTATAATCCACCCCGTTAAATAAACAATCACTCAAATCGGAGAAAAAATTATGTCAAATATGGAAGGAAAAAAAGTTCCTCAAGTTACATTCCATACTCGCCAAGGCGACGCATGGGTTGATGTAACTTCAGCAGAATTATTCGACAACAAAACTGTCGTGATGTTCGCTTTACCAGGTGCATTCACGCCAACTTGTTCATCTACTCACTTACCACGTTATAACGAATTAGCTTGCGAATTCAAAGCATTAGGCGTAGACGACATCATCTGTATGTCAGTTAACGACACTTTCGTGATGAACGCATGGAAAGCAGACCAAGAATCTGAAAACGTGACTGTCATTCCAGATGGTAACGGTGAATTTGCAGCGGGCATGGGTATGCTTGTTGACAAAGATGACTTAGGTTTCGGCAAACGTTCATGGCGTTATTCTGCGTTAATCCGCAACGGCGTAGTAGAGAAAATCTTCTCTGAACCAAACGAACCAGGCGACCCGTTCAAAGTATCTGATGCAGACACTATGATCAAATACTTAAATCCAAAATGGGAAGCAAAACCATCCGTCACCGTATTTACTAAACCAGGTTGCCCATTCTGTGCAAAAGCCAAAGGTTTATTGAAAGTGAAAGGTTACACATTTGAAGAAATCGTATTAGGTCGTGATGCGTCAACTATCTCTGTTCGTGCAATCACTGGCAAAACTTCTGTTCCACAAGTCTTCATCGGTGGTGAATATATCGGTGGCAGCGACGATTTAGAGAAATATTTCGCTTAATTTAAGCTGAAAAATTTAGAAAAAATGAACCGCACTTTGAAAGTGCGGTTTTTTTACGCTAATTTTTCGCTAATAAGGTTTTATGTTCTTGAATAATCGCCATAAACGGCTGTGCAAATCTTTCCCATTTAATCGCTCCCACCCCATTAATTTGCAACATTTCTACTTTGCTAGTCGGCAAATACAGCGACATTTCTTGTAAGGTGGCATCACTAAACACAATATAAGGCGGGATATTTTCTCGGTCGGCAATTTGTTTGCGTAAGAAACGTAATCGGGCGAAGAGATCTTTGTCGTAATGGCTCACGGCGTGGCGTTGTGGTGCTGCCACCGTGGCAATAGCGGATAGTCTTGGGGTCGCTAATTCAAGCGGTACTTCACCACGCAAAATGGGTCTAGCACTTTCGGTGAGTTGCAGTTGCACGCCCACGTCGTTCATAACTTGGTGAATAAAGCCGAGATGAATTAATTGGCGGATCACCGATTGCCAATATTCTTTGCTTTTGTCCTTACCGATACCGTATACACTTAATTGTTCATGTCGGTGATCACGGATTTTTTGGTTGTTCATGCCACGCATCACGCCAATCACATATTGCATACCGAAACGTTGCCCCGTGCGATAAATGGTGGACAGGATTTTTTGGGCATCAATTAAGCCATCGTATTTTTTCGGCGGATCGAGGCAAATATCGCAGTTTTTACATGGTGTTTGGCGATTTTCGCCGAAATAATTCAACAACACCAAACGCCGACAAGTTTGACTTTCGGCAAATTCACCAATGGCCTCTAGCTTATGTTGTTTGATCTCTCGCTGTGGCGTTTCGGGTTCTTCCATAAGCATTTTATGCAACCAACCGTAATCCGCAGGCTCATAAAACAGCACGGCCTCCGCAGGCAAATCATCTCGTCCGGCTCGTCCTGTTTCTTGATAATAGGCTTCAATGCTGCGAGAAAGATCAAAATGTGCCACAAATCGCACGTTGGATTTGTTGATCCCCATGCCAAAAGCAATGGTCGCCACCACCACTTGAATATTGTCCCGTTGAAATGCCCGTTGCACCCGTTCCCGCTCGGCAAATTCCATGCCCGCATGATAAAACGCCGCCGACACGCCCCGTTTTTGCAACGCCTCGGCGACTTTTTCCGATTTATTGCGACTGTTGCAATACACAATGCCACTTTTGCCTTTTTGTGCCACCACAAACTGACAAAGTTGCTCCATGGGTTTAAATTTTTCTACTAGCGTATAGCGAATATTCGGGCGGTCAAAACTGCCGATATAGACGTGCGGTGCGTTTAAGCGGAGATTTTGCCAAATGTCTTGTCTGGTGGTACTGTCGGCAGTGGCGGTCAACGCCATCACTGGCACATCGGGAAACGTGCCTTTCAAACCGCCAAGCTGTTGATATTCAGGGCGAAAATCATGTCCCCATTGGGAAATACAATGTGCCTCATCAATGGCAATAAAGCTCACTTTGCAATGGGAAATAAAGGCAAAAAAACTGTTGGTCATCACCTTTTCAGGGGAAAGATAAAGCAATTTCAGTTCACCCGAAATGGCTTTATTTTGCACCTGTTGCTGTTGCTCATAGGTTTGTGTGGAGTTGAGATAATCCGCCGCAATGCCGTTGGCTAACAGTTGATCCACCTGATCTTTCATCAATGAAATCAACGGCGAAATAACCAAGGTTAGTCCCGAAAAACACAAGGCAGGGATTTGATAACACAGGGATTTTCCGTTGCCCGTTGCCATCACCACAAGGCTGTCTTGCCCACGCAAAGCGGATTGAATCACCTCTTCCTGCCCTGTGCGGAAAGATTGATAACCGAACACGTCCTTTAACATTTGTAAAGGATCACTCTGTAACGGCTCAGAAACTGCTGTGGAAAAATCTTGCATTTTTTGCACCGCACTTTTTTGTTCAATTTCGCCAGACAAGGTCATTAAGCAAAGCTCACTTCTTCACCATGCGCTGTACAGGCCTCACTTAAACAATCGTAAAAACGTTTGCCATCATGGTTAATCCAATCGTTATCTTTCCAAGCAAAATGCAACCCGCCTAAACGGCTGGCTAACCAAAGCTCCAACATGGATTCTTGTTTATTAATCACAATTTGCGTACGATTTCCAAAGGTCATGGTAAACACCGACCCTTGACGTTCAAAATCCACATCTACATCTTGCTCATCACATTGTTCTTCAATGTGATCCCACACTTGTTCAATATTTTGATGAAATTCAACTAGGTTCATTTTTGTTCTCTCACTAAAATCGTTAGGGTGAATTATAGAGAGTTTCAGCGAGTAAGGATAGAGGAAATATTGATTTAGTTGGCGTGAGTCATCAGGAATGTGTGAAAATTGGAATGGAGATCACAAAATTGTCGATCAATTTCACTTTCAAATCATCGGAATTATGATACACTTTTCAGAAATTGATGGGAGGCTGTATGGAATTGAGCAAAGAACAAGAACGCTATCTGACAGAATTATGGCAAGAGGGCATAGATAATGATGGTTTTGAAGAAATAACGCTCGCACAAATTAAGGCAAAACGGATTGAACGAGCAGAATATTTAGAAAATAAAAAAGCCATTGATGAGGTATTTTATAGTGAAGTGGCGTACGCTTAAAGGTTCAAAAATCAATGAATTTATGGCGTTGCTTTCCGATGAGGCTTTATTCTATGTGGAAACTGTGCTAGACAATTTTGAACCGGTAAAATCGCCTTTTTCTATTGAAATCAATAGCTTTACTTCTTTGCAGTGTATTGTAAATAATAATATCGCTTATATTCTTTCTTTCAATTATGGGCGTTTTTCCAATATTAATACAGGGAGAACCTCTCGAGAAGTCAATTTTATTCAACTATTGAAAGAAAAATATTTTTCTTGCAATCAGTTCATTCATCTTTCTCCAAAACAACAAAGACGTTTAACTCGTCTGATAAAAAATAATTATTAATCAAGTTCTTATATACGGACGGATAATCATCATGAAAAAACACATTTCTCTTATTATTTTCACCGCACTTTGTGCCAGTCTTGTCGGCTGTGGCGTAAAAGGGCCGTTATATTATCCACAAGACAATACCCAACAAGCTCAACAAAAATAGGATACTGAGATGGATCATTTCCAATATAAAAACGATCGCCTTTTTGCGGAAGATCTTGCTGTGACCGCTTTGGCAGAGCAGTTTGGTACGCCGCTTTATATTTATTCGAAAGCCACCTTGGAACGTCATTGGCATGCTTTTGATAAAGCATTTGGCGAACACCCGCATTTAATTTGTTTTGCGGTGAAAGCTAATTCCAATATTGCAGTGTTACAAACCATGGCAAGACTCGGTTCAGGTTTTGATATTGTATCTCAAGGGGAACTTGAACGGGTGTTAAAAGCAGGCGGTGAGCCGTCTAAAGTGGTGTTTTCGGGCGTGGCAAAAACGGCGGTGGAAATTGAGCGAGCGTTGCAGGTGGGGATTCGTTGTTTTAATGTGGAAAGTGTACCAGAATTGTATCGCATTAATGAGGTAGCGAAAAAGTTAGGCAAAATCGCCCCCATTTCTTTGCGAGTCAATCCTGATGTGGACGCCCATACGCACCCTTATATTTCCACGGGATTAAAAGAAAATAAATTTGGCGTGAGTGTGGAACAGGCTCGTGATGTGTATCGTCAAGCCCGTCAATTAGATCATATTGAAATTGTCGGCATGGATTGCCATATTGGGTCACAACTCACTGAATTACAACCTTTTTTAGATGCGGCAGATCGGTTGATTGTGTTAATCGAACAGTTAAAACAAGATGGTATTCAGTTGAAACATTTGGATTTAGGCGGCGGTTTAGGTGTGCCTTACACAGACGAAACCCCACCCCATCCAAGCGAATATGCCAAGGCGTTGTTAGAAAAATTGCAAGGGCTGAATTTGGAAATTGTGCTAGAACCGGGGCGTGCGATTACGGCCAATGCGGGAATTTTGGTGACCAAGGTGGAATATATTAAAACCAATGAAAGCCGAAACTTTGCCATCGTAGACGCCGGCATGAACGATATGATTCGCCCTGCCTTGTATCAAGCCTATATGGCGATTATTGAGGCGGATCGGACCTTAGGACGTGAAAAAGCCCTGTATGATGTGGTGGGGCCGGTGTGTGAAACCTCGGATTTTCTGGGTAAACAACGTGAATTGGCGGTAGCAGAGGGCGATTATTTAGTACAACGTTCCGCTGGCGCCTATGGGGCGACCATGAGTTCTAACTATAATTCTCGCCCACGCACGGCGGAAGTGTTAGTAGACGGTTCGCAAGTGCATGTCATTCGTCAGCGTGAAAGCTATGAAAATTTATGGCAGTTGGAAACCTTATTGCCTTAACAGAAAGATAAAAAGGAGTATGAAGATGAAATTATATTATTTAAAAGGATCTTGTTCTACGGTGCCACATATTGCATTGGAATGGATTGGTCAACCTTATCAAGCCGTTGAAGTCAGTCGAGAGGCCATTAAACAAGCGGATTATTTAGCCTTAAATCCACAGGGTTCAGTGCCATTGTTGGTGGACGGTGATTTTGCCTTATCACAAAATGTGGCTATTTTAACCTACTTGGATAATTTACATCCCGAGGCCAAAATTTTCGGCAGTAAAACGGTGCAAGATAAAGCCAAAGCCACCAAATGGTTAGCCTTTTGTAATGCAGATATTCACCCTCTCTTTAGTCGCATTTTTAATGTGCCAGTCTACTTGAAAGAGAATGAGGACTTAGTGAAACAATATCGTCAAGAATTGGCAGAAAAATTATTGCGTTTATATGCCATTGCGGACGATTATTTGAGCCAACATCAGTATTTTGGCGAACAAATTTCCGTGGCGGATGTGTATTTTTATATTACGTTACGCTGGTGCCAAGTCATTGGCTTGGATTACAGCCATTTACGCCATGTGACCGCACATTATCAACGTGTTGGGCAAAATGCCGGCGTGCAATCGGTGCTTAAACAACAAGGATTACCTGCCTAATGCCAAGTTTACGTCATTATCATACCTTTGCTATTGACGCACAGGCAAAAAGTATTGTAGAAATCACCGCACTTGAGCAATTTTCACCTGCTTGGGCAGCAGCAAAAGCGGAAGATCAGCCCGTCTTGTTATTAGGCGAAGGCAGCAATGTGCTGTTTGTTCAAGATTTTAACGGCACCCTGTTAGTCAATCGGTTAACAGGCATTGAACATAAACAGGATAATGACTTTCATTATTTACACGTTGCGGGTGGGGAAAATTGGCACAAATTGGTGCAGTGGTCGTTACAACAAGGGATTCAAGGGCTAGAAAATTTAGCCTTAATTCCAGGCTGTGCGGGTTCGGCACCGGTGCAGAATATCGGCGCCTATGGTGTGGAATTTAAAGATGTGTGCGATTATGTCGACGTGTTGGACTTGGCGCAAAATCAGGTATTTCGTTTAAGCGTCGCAGACTGTGGTTTTGGCTATCGTCATTCCGTCTTTAAACAACAATATGCCAAGGGTTTTGTGGTGGTGGCTGTGGGATTAAAATTGGCGAAAAACTGGCAACCTGTCTTGAAATATGGTTCTTTAGCCAATCTTGATGTGAACAGGGTGACGGCACAACAGATTTTTGACGAAGTGTGTGCGGTGCGTCAAGCCAAGTTACCCGACCCAAAACAAACGGGTAATGCTGGCAGTTTCTTTAAAAACCCGGTGGTCACCGCACGTCAGTTCCAAGATTTACAAGCAGAATACCCTACCATTCCTCATTACCCACAAGCCGATGGTTTTGTGAAATTAGCGGCGGGTTGGTTGATCGATCAAGCGGGGTTAAAAGGTTATCAAATCGGTGGCGCCATGGTACATCAACAGCAAGCCTTGGTGTTAGTGAATACGGGGAACGCCACCAGTTCAGATGTGGTGGAATTAGCCCATCATATTCGTCAAGCGGTGGCGGCTAAATTTGATGTGTATCTTTCGCCAGAAGTGCGTTTTATCGGAGAAAATGGCGAAGTCAATGCGGATAATGTGATTAGTTAGGCACCGTCGGATTACCCATGAAAAACCCTGTCAATTTGACAGGGTTTTTTTGAAGAAAGCATATTATTCGCAATTAAGCATTTACTTCATCTTTTAATGCTTTACCGGCAACGAATGCAGGTACTTTTGAGGCTTTGATTTTGATTTCCGCACCAGTTTGTGGGTTGCGACCTGTACGAGCTTTACGTGCGTTTACTTTGAATGTACCAAAACCAATTAATTGTACTGGGTCGCCTGCTTTTAAACTACCAGAAATGGCTGC
Source organism: Lonepinella sp. BR2271 (assembly GCF_051851515.1). Lineage (NCBI taxonomy): Bacteria > Pseudomonadati > Pseudomonadota > Gammaproteobacteria > Pasteurellales > Pasteurellaceae > Lonepinella > Lonepinella sp. BR2271. Next base: position 183,918 of record NZ_JBPDVF010000002.1, read on the forward strand.
TAAAGTTGCTTCTAATGCAGCTTTGGCATCTTTTTTAGTTAATTTGGCTTCTGTTGCAATTGCATCGATTAAATCTGTTTTGTTCATGATTGAATACCTTATTAATGTTTTATTAAATGTTTCGGTAAAGCCTTTGTTTACCAGATTCAGTAACTGTAAGTACAGCACGCATAGAGTAAACAAAGTTTGCCCGAAAGCAAAGCACTATTTTACAAATTTGTGGCAAAGATCACATTATTGAGTGATTTCTATACCAATATTTGAGATTTTACTGCTTCGAATCTCGTTTTTGAGGTCTAAAATGAGATCAACATCCCGTTCTTCGCATTCTTTCAAGGTGCGGAAGATCTGCCATTGCACATCTAATTCTTGCTCAATTTCCACCGCACTTTTTAATTCTGTTTCGGATAATTCTCGCTCTTGTTCAGTTTCTAACAGGGTGGCGACGGTTTGCAAAGATAATTGGCTGATTTTGATACTTTGTTCTAAATTTTCACCGGCAATAATGGCGTGCAACAAATCGCCCAATCCCTCCGCTGCGTCCAAGGCAGGCACTACGCCAAAAAAGTCATAATCGTTGACATCAGGAATAATTTCTTCCAACTTTTCTAATTGGTTTTCAAAATTGATTTTCGCCCCTTTGACGGTTAAATATTCCCAGACTAAATTGAGGATATTTTGATAGGTTTTTGCCTTGTCCGGTTGTTCGGTCACTTGGCAAAACAACTGAAAATTCGGCCACATGCGTTCACATAAGCACGCCATAAAGGTTAAATGTTGCCAAGTTTCAAAGTGTTCAAGGCGTTTTTGAATGGGGTTTCGCATAACCGTTCCTTTTATTGGTGATAAGGTTTGGAATACTGATGAATGGCGTCCACCAGCACTTTTGGGCTTTCTACCGGTACATCTTGATGAATGCCGTGCCCGAGATTAAATACGTGTCCAGAACCCTGTCCAAAGTCGGCCAAAATAGACCGCACTTCTTGCTCAATCCGTTCGGGTGAGGCATAAAGCACGCTAGGGTCAATATTGCCTTGCAACGCCACTTTATGCCCTACTTGGGCTTTGGCTTTGGCAAGATCTACTGTCCAATCTAAGCCAATGGCATCACAGCCTGTATTTGCAATTTGTTCTAACCACAAGCCGCCACCTTTGGTAAACAAGGTTACCGGCACTTTGCGACCGTCATTTTCTCGAATCAGACCGTCTACGATTTTGTGCATATACTGCAAGGAAAAATCCACATAATCCCGATGAGCGAGTACGCCGCCCCAAGTGTCAAACACCATAACTGATTGTGCGCCAGCTTTGATTTGGGCGTTTAAATAGAGAATAACGCTGTCCGCGACTTTATCCAATAGTTGATGTAATAATTGCGGTTCGGTATACAACATTTTTTTGATTTTAGTAAAGGCTTTGCTTGAACCGCCCTCTACCATATAGGTTGCTAACGTCCACGGGCTGCCCGAGAAACCAATTAACGGTACCTCGCCTTTCAGCTCACGGCGAATAGTTCGCACGGCATTCATCACATATTGTAATTCCACTTCTGGATCAGGAATTGGCAAATTTTGCACCGCACTTTGGCTGTCAATCGGGCGGGAAAATTTCGGCCCTTCGCCAACGCCAAAACTTAACCCTAAGCCCATGGCATCAGGGATAGTCAAAATATCGGAAAACAAAATCGCTGCATCTAAATCATAACGGCGCAAGGGTTGTAAGGTCACTTCGCAGGCTAAATCTGCATTACGGCAGAGTGACATAAAATCCCCCGCCTCTGCTCGAGTGGCTTTGTATTCGGGTAAATATCGCCCCGCTTGGCGCATGAGCCACACGGGGGTGTAATCCACGGGTTCACGCAATAGAGCTTTTAAATAACGGTCATTTTTTAATGTTGACATGGATTATTCCTAATTATAAATTCGTTTTGGTTCTCACCCACAAATCCGCATATTTCACAAAGGTAGAATGGGCGGATAACACCGCTAATAAAAAGCCTTGTTTGCCGTCTAAGAAACCAGCTTTGAGCAAATACATTTTCACAAAGCAACCTAAAGCGTGGGTTACGCCATCAAACAGACTGGCGGTTTTGCCTTGGGCTTGACGTTGTTCCGCCCAGGCTTTGGCGTAGCCGGCGGATTTAACTAAATAATGATGCACATTTTTGTAGGTGAAATGGGCTAAATCGCCGTTGAGTTTTTCGACTTTGGCGGCGGCGGGGTAATGCACACGTTCATGCACTAACTCATCGCCATATTTGGCGTAGGCCGTTTGATATAAGCGTACCACATAATCGGGATACCAACCTGAATGGCGGATTTCACGACCGAACACAGTACTTAAACGGTTAATTTGATACACCGTATTTTCTGCATTATTTTGCACCGCAGTTTGAATGGATTGCGCTAATTCGGGGCTAACTCGTTCATCAGCATCCAACCATAATACATAGTCGCAGGTAACATATTGTTGGGCGATTTGGCGTTGTTTGCCAAAACCTTGCCAATCGGTATTAGAATAAAATTTTGCGCCGTAGGATTGGGCAATTTCTTGCGTATTGTCCGTGCTACCGCTATCCAAAATCACAATTTCATCCGCCCAATCTTTGACGGTGTCTAAACATTGTGCCAAATCTTGGCTTTCATTTTTCACAATCATGGCAACAGCGATCGTCGGCATAAGCATTCTCTTGTTATCGATAAAAAATTTTCATTATTCTAACCGCACTTTCTAGCAAAACCAACTAAATATCGCTATAATCGGTGTGTTTATTTATATTCATTTAACAAAAGGAAGATTAACATGGGCTTAGAAAGCGTTCCAGCAGGTAAAGCGCTACCTGACGATATTTATGTAGTAATTGAAATTCCGGCAAATTCCGATCCAATCAAATACGAAGTGGACAAAGAAACGGGGACATTATTTGTTGACCGTTTTATGGCAACCGCCATGTTCTACCCCGCCAACTATGGCTATGTGAACAACACCTTATCTTCTGACGGCGATCCAGTAGATGTGTTAGTGCCAACACCATATCCATTACAACCGGGTTCGGTGATTCGTTGCCGTCCAGTGGGTGTGTTAAAAATGACTGATGAGGCGGGTGGTGATGCGAAAGTCGTTGCCGTGCCACATACCAAATTAAGCAAAGAATACGATCACATTCAAGATGTGGGTGACTTACCGGCGTTATTAAAAGCCCAAATCCAACACTTCTTCGAAAGCTATAAAGCACTTGAAGCAGGAAAATGGGTGAAAGTCGAAGGCTGGGGCGATGTGAACGAGGCTCGCCAAGAGATTTTAGACTCCTTTGAGCGTGCGAAAAAATAATCCAATAGAGATGCCGTCTTACCTGGGTAAGGCGGTATTTTTTTATCAGATCAGTGGGGAATTTTATGCTAAAACGTAAATTGATCGTGACTTGCCTTGCGACCACTATGTTAGTGAGTTGCGCCACCAGTACGGAAATAAACCAACAATCTGAAACTCAATATGCACAAATCCTTGCACAAGCGAAACAAAAAGGCATATTGGATACCAGTTCAACCACCTCTAAACGGGTACACAAGATTTTTCGTGTAATGCAACCCTATGCGGAACGAGAAAATAACACCGGCACCAAATTTAACTGGCAAATTGCGGTGGTGAAAAATACTGAGCTGAATGCTTGGGCAATGCCTGGTGGAAAAATGATGTTCTATACGGGATTGGTGGATAAATTAGCTTTAACTGATGATGAAATTGCCACCGTGATGGGGCATGAAATGGCCCATGCGTTAAAAGAACATGGTAAATCCTCACGGAATTTTGGCGTATTTACTGCCGTATTAGGCACCGCAGTCGAACTTGGGGCGAGCGCTGCACTGGGTGTTGACTTGCAAGGTTTAGGGAGCGGCACAGTAGATTTAATCACCAACAAGCCTTATTCCCGTAGCCATGAAACGGAAGCTGATGAAGTCGGTATTATGCTGATGGCAAAATCCGGTTATAATCCACAAGCAGCGCCAAAACTTTGGCAAAAAATGCAGGCACAAGGCGGTTCAAGTAAAGTCGCCAGTCTGTTCTCCACTCACCCAAGTGATGAAGAACGTCAAGCGAACTTACAACGTTTATTGCCACAAGCCATGGAAGTGTATAAACAGAAAAAATAACCGACGGTATGTTGACAGGGCTAATGTGAGTTAGCCCTCGTTATTCTGTTTTTTCCTCTTTTTTCACTTCGTCCCATAAAATATCCATTTCTATTAAATTACTTTGCGCAAAAGTTTTGCCTTGCTGTGTTAGTTTTTGTTCCACTGCTCGAAAACGTCGTTCAAATTTATGGTTAGCTTGACGTAGGCTTTCTTCCGCCTGACATTTCAAATGACGGCTCAAATTGACCGTGGCAAATAACAGATCACCTACTTCTTCTTGGATTTTCGTCTGATCTAAGTGCGGTTGATTTAATTCTTGTTTTACTTCTTCTAACTCTTCTTGCACTTTGTTGAGTACATCCTGAAGTTCCGTCCAATCAAAGCCCACTTTGGCGCATTTTTTCTGTAATTTTTCCGCACGCAACAAGGCTGGAAAGGCATGAGGGACATTATCCAAAATGGACTGCTGTTTTCCCTCGGCTGATTTTTCTTGTGCTTTCATGGCATTCCAATTCGCCAGTGCCTCTTGTTCATTGCGAGCCGATTGATCACCAAAGACATGTGGGTGACGGCGGATAATTTTCTGGCAAACCTCATTAACCACATCTTCAAAGGTGAATTTCCCGTCCTCTTTGGCGAGTTGGCTAAAAAACACCACTTGCAATAATAAATCCCCTAATTCTTCCCGTAGATTGGTCACATCCCCTTGCTCAATGGCCTCCACAGTTTCATAGGTTTCCTCAAGTAAACAAGGGATCATAGAATGGTAATTTTGTTTAAGATCCCATGGGCAACCGCCATGAGGATTGCGTAATTTAGCGATAAGTTGTACAAAATCATCAATAGTATGGGACATAGTTTTTCCTTATTGGCGGATAGATTGGCATATCATAATAAAATTTTGATCTTTTTTCAAAATTGTGATCTAGTACACATTTTTTGTTTAAAAGAGATGTTAATATACGCCTAAATAATCCATTTAACCCGAGAAATTAAGGAGGGAATTATGTATAAACATATTTTAGTTGCCGTCGATCTTTCAGATGAAAGCCCAAGATTGGTGAAAAAAGCCGCCTCTATTGCAGAGCGCCACAATGCTAAATTGTCGATTATTCACGTTGATGTCAATTTCTCCGATCTTTATACGGGGTTAATTGATGTAAATATGACTTCTATGCAAGATCGTATTTCCAGTGAAACACAGCAAGCCTTGCTACAACTCGCCGATCAAGCGGGCTATCCAATTGGTGAAAAATTAAGTGGCAGCGGTGATTTAGGTCAAGTGCTCGCTGATGCGATTGAACAATATGATGTGGATTTGCTCGTCACGGGTCATCACCAAGATTTCTGGAGTAAATTAATGTCCTCTACGCGTCAATTAATGAATACCGTTACCATTGATATGTTAGTGGTGCCGTTAAAAGAAGATTAATTTAACCAGTTGAAATAATTCAACATAAATGAAATCTGCAATATGTCGAGTTTTATATGTAAACTCGTAGTGTTGCAGATTTTGTCTTTTCACAATACATTTCCGCACAAATATCAAAAAAGTGCGGTGATTTTTCGATAAATTTTCCCAACAACATTTATATGGAGATTATGCTTATCCATACACAATGTCTAATTCGTATGGATAACCCTATTCCATACTGGTTTGCTGTTGGTTGTATCTCTCTGCAATAAATCTATAATACGCTTTATTGAAAGCACAACGCTTTCACATTCATTAGCAACGTTAACAATACTCACAGGAGAGCAAAATATGTCAAACATTCGTACCCTTATTAACGGTCAAGAAATCAGTGAAATTGAATTATTACGCAAAGAATTAGAGCGTGCTTATATTGCCTTAGATTTAATCAAAACCAAACTCGGACACGAGGGCGTGGATAAAATCTTACAAGAAGAAATGCACGAGATGGACGTGAAATTCCAACAATTCGCTGACACTTGCGATGGCGAATTAGTGTTAAGCCAAGCCTTAATGCAAGTGGATGGTTTAAAAGCGGAAGATTTCTTAAAATGTTTCCGTACATTCAGCGAACAAACCAACTGGAAAGCGAATCCAGAACATTATATGATTAAAGACACCGAGGGCGGTAACCGTCGCATTATTGAAACTGTCGGTTGTTGGGATAAGCCAGTGAATTTAATCGGTAAATTCTATCCGAATATTGACAACGCCCCCGCACAGGCAAAAGCCATTCGTGATGAGGCAAAATATCCCTATGTGAACTATATTTCTTGTCCAATTCGTGAGGGCGATCATTCAACCGCAGTCGCCGCATTCCACCAGTTCCGCAACACGGAAACAGGTTGTGAAGTGTTGTTAGGTGTATTTATGCCAAAAGGCGTGGATCAAGAAATGATTGAGGGACACAAATGGCATTTAGGCATTGAATGGCGTAACTGGGCAAGAATGGCGTTAGAGCAAGTCGCGAAAGAACAGGCCTAATAGATGAAATGATCGTACTAAAGTGCGGTCATTTTTTCACAAGATTTTATAAACGAGGATACATAATGAAATTCACCAAAACTTTTGCAATTTTAACCGCACTTTTCACCGCATCCAGCGCCATGGCGGCGCCAGCCTATGTGATCGGGGAAGTCAATGTGACCAACCAAGCGGGCATGAAAGAATACCGTGCAGGTTTTATGGATAGCTTAAAACCTTACGGCGGTAAAGTGATCGTCAAAGCGACCAAACCTGAAATGATGGAAGGCGATGCCAACGGTGTGATGAGCATTATCGAATTTGAAAGTGCGGAACAAGCCCGAGCTTGGTACAACTCTGATTTCTACCAAAAAATTAACAAAAGTCGCAAAGCGAGTAGCACATCTCGTGTGTTAATCGTAGAAGCGGTAGAGGCAAAATAAGGAGTACATCATGATGAATTTTTACCGTCACAACTGGTATAACGTGGGTATGGTGTTGTTTATTTTACTCGCCTATTACCTCGCCCTTTGGGGACACAGTCAACTAAGTGAAATCCAAGTGATTTTAACCCTGAGTTGGATGGCAATGTTAGTGCATCAGTTTGAAGAATATGCGTATCCAGGTGGTTTCCCAAGTATTTTTAATATCGGCCTGCTCGGCAATCACGGCGACGATTACAACCGTTACCCCACCAATGCAAATTTGGTGATGATTAATAACGTGTTCCTTTGCTATACGTTCTACATTATTGCCATCATTTTCCCAGATTGTATTTGGTACGGGTTAATCCAAGTGTTGCAGGCTTGCTTGCAAGTGACTAATCACGGCGTGACATCATACAAATTAAAACGTTGGTACAACCCAGGTTTCGGTTCAATCTTCTTATTGAACATTCCAGTGATGATTTACTACATCTACTACATTGAAAGCCACAATTTGGTGACAAGTACAGATTATATTATCGGGATTATCGGTGGATTTGCGTCGTTGTTCGTGCTTTGGATTGGCCCAATTATGGTGCTAAAAGATCGCAACAGCCCATACCCCTATCGTGAAGATCGTATTTGGGGTTATGCTAAAGAGCGTGTGTTAGACATCAAAAACGGCAAATAACGTTTCGGGCGAATGGACAGTCTCCATTCGCTTTTTTACATTGACAGGAGAAAAAATATGGCAAAAATTAGTATTTTCGGCGGAAAAGGCATGATTGGTGCTGAAATCGCTAAATTATTTGAACGTTGTGGCAACGATGTGGACATTATCGGGCGAGATTATGACGGACATGAATTAGGCGATATTATCGTTTTAGCGGTAAAATTCCCTGATCTTGCGCCGTTAGTAGAAACGCACGGCACACATTTTGCCGGTAAAATCGTGATTGATATTGCAAACCCGATCAGCTTTGCCAATTTAGATAGCTTGCTTGTTCCACAAGGCACATCCAGTGCAGAAATCGTAGCAGAGAAACTGCCAAACAGCCAAGTTGTCAAAGGCTTTAATATCAACTTTTCAGATAGCCTTGCCAGTTGCCAAGTAAAAGGCAATCCAGCCAGTTTACTGTTTGCCAGTGACAGCGAGGAGGCCAAGCAACGGATTTTTACCGCCTTAGCGAATAGTGGTGCAAAATTGGTTGATGTCGGCAAATTACAAAAAGCCAGACTGTTGGAAAATGCGGGACTGCTATTAATTAATCTCGCTGTGAGCGGGCAAATTCAGCGAGACGGCGGATTGGTCATTCTTTAAATATCGGAAAAAAGCAACGCACTTTTAAAGGTGCGTTTCTTTTTTATTTTCTTTCTACCGCAATATCCAAGGTATTTTGCCACAAATCCATAATTTTCTTTGCATCTGGTTTTTGATTTTTTTCAAAGAAAAAACGGATCGCCGTTAAAAAGGAGTGAGCGAAAAGTAAGGATTGTAACGGCAAATCGGTTTCACTGATACTTTTCCCCTCAGCCAACTGGACAAAGGATTTTTGGAACATTTTTATCATATCCTCAAACAAATGATGACGAGGCGTATGCACTTTCCAGAGCGCAAGCAATACATGGCGTAGTTCATACCATTTCGGCATGGCGGTTTCAAAAAATTGAGTTAAATCGTTCGCTTGTTGACGCAGTTCAATGAGTTGTTTAATTTCTGCTTTTAAATCATCCATCATTTTTCCAACCAAATCATCTTTACCTGAATAATAGGTGTAAAAGGTAGAACGATTCACCATGGCAAGATCTAAAATATCTTGCACATTAATGTCATGGTAATTCTTTTGATTCAGTAATTCGATAAGCGCATTACGGATTAATTTATGGCTACGAATAATGCGTAAATCGGTTTTTGGATGGGCCATTACATTCTTTCCTTAAGCTAAGATAATAAAATAATACTCCAAAATTCCCATTTTAAACAAGGTAAAATAAAAATATTCTCTCTTGATTATTTCACCATTTTCATTATTTCCTCATACACCAAAGGCAATTCCGTCACCCCTTGTCTATCCAAAAAATGGCGATAATCTGACACTTCAATATAATCCGCTTGTAAATTTTTCGCTAAATTTCGTGTAAATTGGACATTTACTACATCATCATCCTCCGATGCTATCACCACACGTTTTGGGATTTGCTGAATAAGTGCGGTGAAATCTAGCGGAGTTTTATTGAAATCGTCGAGTTCGGGTAAATTCGGTAATTTTTCCACAAAACCAGAGACTAAAATAATGCCCCCAATTTGCGTTTTTGCTTGTTGCAGAAAACGTAAGGTCGCAATACAACCCAAACTATGCCCGATAAAATAGCAATGTTGATCAAGCTGAGGAATATGTTGTTGATGAAATTCAAGCCATTGTTGTGGATCGGGTTCGGTTGAATTGGGCATATCAAAAATGTGCGTAAAAATTTTCTGATTTTCTAACCGCACTTTGAGCCATGGAAACCAATGTTTTTGTGAATGGGCGGTGTAACCATGAGTAATATAGATTTTTTCTAGCATAAAACACCTACTTTTAAGATAAGAATTCGCATTTTTTTAGATTTTTACCTATTTTTTGTTGACTAAACAGCATTTTCGTTTATATTTCGAGTTGTTGTTTAATTCACATTAATTATAAGGGGGTAGAATGAGTAATTCTACAAAACGTGAAACTTTTTCTGGACGCAGAGCGTTCATTCTTGCCGCCATTGGTTCGGCGGTTGGCTTGGGAAACATTTGGCGTTTCCCGTACACAACTTATGAAAACGGGGGCGGTGCGTTCATTATACCTTATTTGATCGCTTTATTAACCGCAGGTATTCCATTATTATTCTTAGACTATGCCATTGGTCATCGCCATCGTGGTGGTGCGCCATTGTCTTATCGCCGTTTCAGTAAACATTTTGAAACTTTCGGTTGGTGGCAAGTGATGGTCAACGTCATTATCGGGATCTACTATGCGGTAGTACTCGGTTGGGCAGCAACCTATACCTACTTCTCATTCACCAAAGCCTGGGGCGAAAAACCCGTTGATTTCTTCGTGGGTGAATTCCTCAAAATGGGGGATGTCGCACAAGGGGTAAGTTTTGAATTTGTCGGCATGGTCGTTGGGCCGTTAATTGCGGTTTGGATTGTTGCCTTGTTAGTCCTTGCTTTAGGCGTACAAAAAGGGATTGCGAAAAGTTCTTCTATTTTAATGCCAATACTGGTGGTGATGTTCTTGGTGTTAGTGGTTTCAGCGTTATTCCTACCGGGGGCAACAAAAGGTTTAGATGCGTTATTTACGCCTGATTGGTCAAAACTTTCCGACCCGAGTGTGTGGATTGCGGCCTATGGACAAATCTTCTTCTCGTTATCTATCTGTTTCGGGATCATGATTACTTACGCCTCTTACTTGAAAAAAGATTCCGACCTTACGGGTTCAGGTTTAGTGGTGGGTTTTGCTAACTCAAGTTTTGAACTTCTAGCCGGTATCGGGGTGTTTGCAGCATTGGGCTTTATGGCGACCGCAGAAGGTCAACAAGTGAGTGAAGTGGCGAAAGGCGGGATTGGTTTAGCGTTCTTTGCGTTCCCAACCATTATTAATGAGGCGCCATTTGGTCAAGTGATTGGGGTGTTATTCTTTGGTTCCTTAACCTTTGCAGCGTTAACCTCTTTTATCTCCGTTATTGAAGTTATTATCTCCGCCGTACAAGATAAATTACGCATTGGCCGTGCCAAAGTCACATTTATTGTGGGTTTACCAATGATGGTGGTATCCGTCGTCTTATTCGGTACCACAACAGGCTTACCAATGCTGGATGTGATGGATAAATTTGTGAACTACTTCGGTATTGTGGCCGTTGCCTTTGTGTCATTAATTGCTATTGTAGCCAATGAAAAATTAGGCGTGCTAGGTAATCATTTAAATGAAACCTCTTCATTCAAAGTGGGCTTTGTATGGCGTCTTTGTATCGTGATCACCACAGGTATTTTGGCCTTTATGTTGTTAAGTGAAGGGGCTAAAGTATTCAGTGAGGGGTACGAGGGTTATCCAAGTTGGTTCGTGAATACCTTTGGTTGGGGGATGGCGATTTTGTTAGTCGTCGTGTCTATCTTGCTTTCTCGCTTAAAATGGAAAGATGAAGTCTTAGCCGAACACCACTCACAAGAGGGAGAATAAAAATGAGTACAAGTGCAATTTTAATGATGATTGTCGCCCTGAGCATTATTTGGGGTGGCTTATTGGTAGCGCTTTATATTTTACCAAAAGATTAATCTATCACAGTTAAAAGAAAGCACCGCACTGAGATTAAAGTGCGGTGCTTTTTTGTTGAAGAGTTAAATAATCCGTGAAAATTGCTGTCTTCTGGCTTGTTGGCGAGAATAGGTGTCAAAACAGAGGCAAATATTCCGAATTAGCAAGCGGCCTGTAGACGACACTTGAATGCCTTGTTCAGTAATTTGTACTAAGTGATCTTCTACTAATGGGGCTAATAATGCCAAATCTTCGGCAAAATGCGTTTTGAAGTCAATGTGATATTGTTGCTCAATCGTCGCAAAATCCAGTTTGAAATTACAGATCAAGGCTTTAATTACATCTCGACGTAAGCAATCTTCTTGGCTTAAGACTAAGCCTTTATGTAAGGCAATGCCGGTGCTATCCACATCGGCATAATAACGTTTAATTTCCTTTTGGTTTTGCGCATAAGTATCGCCTAACAAACTGATGGCGGACACGCCTAAGCCTAACAAATCACATTCTTCTTGGGTGGTGTAGCCCTGAAAATTGCGGTGTAAAATACCGTTATTTTGGGCTATGGCTAATTCATCATCGGGTTTGGCGAAGTGATCCATACCAATAAATTTATAGCCTGCATTGCCTAAGGTTTCAATGGTTTTTTGTAAAATCTGGAGTTTGGTTTCTGGCGCCGGTAATTGGTGATCTTTAATTTTCGCTTGGCCCGCAAAGCGTGCGGGTAAGTGCGCATAATTAAACACGCTTAAACGATCAGGATTGAGTTCAATCACTTTTTGCAAGGTGAACATAAAACTGTCCACGTTTTGCAACGGTAGACCATAAATCAAATCTAAGTTAGTAGACTGAAAACCCAGTTCTCTGGCTCGCTCCAATAACGCACGAATGAAGTCTTCATCTTGTTCACGATTCACCGCTTTTTGCACGTCTTTATTGAAATCTTGCACGCCCATACTAATGCGGTTAAAACCGATTTTACGCAAATGGGCCAACATGGCGAGCTCGATTTCACGAGGATCCATTTCAATCGAAATTTCCGCATTGTCGGCGATCTTGAAGTGATCTTGCAGCATTTGCATTAAACGTGCCGATTGTTCCTCACTTAAATATGTCGGTGTGCCACCGCCCCAGTGAATTTGGGTCACTAAACGGTGCTGAAATAAGGCCGCACGGGTTTTGATTTCCTGTTCCACATAATCTAAGTAAATATCCGCTTTGTGCTGATGGCGAGTAATCACTTTATTACAGCCACAGAAATAGCACAGCTTGTGACAGAATGGAATATGCACATACAACGACAAGGGGCGTTCTGGATAACGCGCCGCTGCCGCCTGAAAATCTTCCTCAGTATAGCTTTCACTAAATTCCAATGCCGTTGGATAGGAGGTGTAACGTGGTCCGGAATGGTTATATTTTTGGATGAGATCCTGATCCCAAGTAATGTCACTCATGGCTATTTTATGTCTTCCAATAATTGTGCTAAATCGGTTTTGATTTGCGTTTCTAATTCCACTTCTTTACTTTCACGTTGTAAATCTAAACGCATACGTTCATTCTTTTTCAAGGTTTTGCGAGCCTCATGGGTGGGCATATCCTGTACGATTTCATACAGTTGCCACATGGCAGCATAATCCACCAAGCGTTTTTGGCCGAGCGGATCGAGCAACATTTTTAACCGAATGACGCCCTCGGAATGATTGCAGTCGCCGTTTAACATGGCTTTTGCGATAATGGTAATGCTGTCTTTCAAGCGTCGCATACGAGCTTGCTTGGCTTGCGCAAATAAACGTTTTTGTTGGCGTAATTGTCGTAGCAAATGCACCGTGTAAATGGCCATGGCAATTACAATGGCCGCACCAATAATCAGTAAAATCGTTGTCATTATCTAAACTGGTTAATATCCATTTTCTCAAAAGTGCGGTATAAATCTTCCTCACTTTCCTCTTCTTCATCAAGGCCGAGTTCAGCCATTAATTGTGCGATACGATCTAGGCATTCATCGACAAATTTTTGATCTTCTGCATGTAATACTTTACCCGCCTCCAGTTGATCCAATAACTCATTCAGACATTCGTTATTTTCCAACTGTTCCAGTTCTAACATCGGGTCAAGCGCGGTGATTTTTTGCTCTGTTTTTAACGGTGGAATCACTTTCCCTTGTTCTGGCTTGTTCACAAATTCCACAATTAATGGCACTTTTTTACGGCTGCCAATACGAGGATCTTTTGCTGTTTGGCTTTGTGCTGTGTTGTTGTTTTCCGTTGCGCTATGACGAGAACCTGTCGCTAAACCTTTGTGCTTGCGTTTACGTTTTTCATCACGGGCTTTGGCATCCAGTTCATAACGGGATAATTTCTTGCCAAACAACGGTTTTTCCGGTTTTTTATCGGATTTACGAATTGGCATAGCGTCCGTCACTCGACGGGATTTCTTTTCTCTTGACATCGTTTTTTCTTCATAAAATAAAATTTGTGCGATTGTACCATAAAAAGCGAAAGGGCGTTGAAAAACGCCCAAAAAGCACCGCACTTTTGTGATTTACAACCAACCTTTGCGTTTAAAATACAAATAGGGCGAAATGGCGGCGACGATCATCATACCGATTGCCATCGGATAACCATATTCAAAATGTAACTCTGGCATAAATTCAAAGTTCATACCGTAAGTGGAGGCAACCAGCGTAGCGGGTAAGAACATCACGGACACCACCGAGAAGAATTTCATGATTTTATTCTGCTCAATATTGATATAACCCATGGCCGCTTGCATTAAGAAGTTGACCTTTTGAAATAAAGATTCATTATGCGGTTGCAAGGATTCAATATCTCGTAAAATCTCCCGAGCCTGTTCTAACTGAGTGGCAGGCAAGCGTGTTTTTCGTACCAAAAAACTCAAGGCACGTTGCGTATCCATTAAGCACAAACGCACTTTGGAACTGGTATCTTCTTGCTCTGTCAAGGTGCCTAAGGCTTCATCAAAGGCTTTGCCTTGCTTGCCCTCTAAGATCACCCGACTTAATCGTTCTAACTCGGAATAAACGGTTTCAATCACGTCCGCTAATTGCTCAATTTTGGTTTCGATTAAATCGAGCAGCACTTCGTAAGCGTTACATTCTTCTAAGCGTTGATAACGGGAACGCATACGATAAAGTCGGAATGCAGGCAGTTCACGATCTCGCAAGGTGAACAAACGGCCGTCACGAATGGTAAAGGCCACGGAGGCGAGATCCGCATAATCATCTTCATCTTCACAATAGAAGAATGAGTGCAAATGCAAGCCGTCCTCATCTTCAAAAAAACGGGCGGACGCCTCAATGTCTTCTAATTCCAAGAAACTCGCCAAATTTTGATCGAGGCTTTGCTGCAAGGTTTCACGTTCCTCAATCGACGGTTCAAGCAAGTCGATCCAGATGGCCGTGTTAAGTGCAGCGTTATCTTCGTCCTCTAAACGGGTCAAACGGGCGTTTTCAAGGGAAAATGCGTTAATCATGTTGTCATACTCCTTGTGGGATATGAACAAACGCAATGAACAAAACGATTGATTAACCTAAAACACCGATAAAGTGCGGTTAAAAAAACCATAAAAAGATACCAAAATGGTGGAAAACTTATCCACGAACTTGTCGCCGATAAGCCCAGAGAGAGGGGAAAGGCGACACTAAATGAAAATATAAAGTCGGTATCGACTGTGACTGTCCAAAGTGTGTTGCTCCAAAGTAATAAAATCGGGGCGAATGTTACCCCTGAAAGGGCATTTCGTCAAGGGTTCGTGCAAAAAATATCTAGGTGACAGTCAGTTTTTTTGTTCACAAAAGGCGAATTTTTTCAATATGGATTTGCATTCATGACTTAAGGGTTTTAATATGGGGTTGTTGAATAATGTTTTATGGAAGAAATAATATGAATAACACAAAATATTATGTTGCCCCTTTGCTGTTACTCAGCCTGACAGGCCAAGTGTGGGCCGCAGAAACAGAAAGTGATGAAAACTGGGTAGACAGTTCACATAAAACCGTTAGACAATATTTAAAAGCATGGTCGAATGATATCGACAGTTGGTTTGGTGACACCGATCCCAATAACCCGTCCAGTGCAACCTTGCGTTTGATGTTGGATAATCGTTGGAATCGTTACGATGGTTACAGCATTAAGCCACGGGTTCGTGGGAAAATTAAATTGCCCACGTTGAAACGCCGTTGGAGTTTGGTGTTTGGAGATGAATCTATTGATAATACCATGGATGATTCGGTCAACCCTGAACGTAAAGATCCACTACAAACTAAAAAATTAGATCGCAAATCCAGTCGTAATGATAACGCATCGGTGGCGTTACGTTTTTCAAAAGAGCTGAAAAACTGGGGCGGCATTGATACTGATCTTGATTTGGGGATTCGTCATGGGGCGGATATTTTCTTACGTGCCAAAGTGGGGAAAGATTGGAACTGGACAGAAACCCTGAGTTCAAGACTGGAACAAATTTACCGTTATGGCATTAATAGTAAACATTTTTTACGTTCCAACTTTGATGTTAAACATCATGAAAGTGCGCAAATCTCTAATATCAGCAGCCTTTTCCTTGAATACACACATGATAACGATGAAGAAACCTATTGGGGAAACAGTATATACCGCCAACATCGTTTTAGCGGTAATCGGGAACTTAATTATGGCATTTTTACTGGTGGTCCAATAATACATAAAAAAGCCGATTTAACCGTTTATGGACCGTTTATTAGCTGGCGTCAACCTATTTATAAACAATGGGTTTTCCTCAAACCCGAGGCGCAATACTATAATGACCGTAAGGCAGAACGTACTCACTTTGTGAATCTCTTCTTACGTTTAGAGGCGGTGTTTTAAACAAAAAATAGGGCTTGTTTGGCCCTATTTTAGTTATCGATTTTTTTCATGCTTATTTGGTTGGAAATTCCCACCAAATATCAAATAATTCACTGATTTCCACTTGTTGTAAACCGTTGCTTTCTAGCCAGTTTTTGACTAAAGTGCGGTGATTTTCATCACATTTTCCGATTTTTTCTAAACAAACTAAGCCTTCCCAATGTAAATAGCCACTGCCCTCATAAGCTAAACCATTGGCTTGAATCACTTCACGAATAAAGCGATCAACGATTTCATCCACTTTCTCAATAGCGGTTCCCTCAGCAAATTGCCAGTTGACTAAAAAGCCTAATTCTTGGAATTCTGCTAAGTGCATTTTTTTACGCTGACGTGCGTTACGTTGAATAGCCATATTTTTCTCCTATGCTATGCGAGCCTGTTAGCTCTTACTCTTTAATAAAATATAAATCCCAAACACCGTGACCAAGTTTGTGACCACGCTGTTCAAATTTCGTTAATGGGCGGAAATCGGGGCGTTCAATATAATCATTCGTCGCCGAAACATTGCGAATTCCCACCGCACTTTGCATGGATTGTAACACATCTAGCATGTGTTCGGCATAATTTTCCCAGTCGGTGGCAAAATGAATAAAGCCACCGCAGTGTAATTTAGTTGCCACGGTTTCTACAAAAGCGGCTTGAACAATGCGACGTTTATGGTGTTTCGCTTTTTGCCAAGGATCAGGGAAAAAGAGTTGTAATCCGCCCAACGAATTTTCCGCAATGCAATCACGCAAGATTTCCGTAGCGTCATGACACATGACACGTAAATTTTTCACGCCTTTTTCTAACGCATAAGCCAAACAAGCCCCCACACCGGGGGTGTGAACTTCAATGCCAAGGTAATTTTTATCGGGATTTTGAGCAGCCATTTCCACTAAAGATTTCCCCATGCCAAAGCCGATTTCTAGCACCACGGGATGATCATTGCCATAAATTTCAGCAAAATCAAAGGGCGTTTCTTGATAATCCAAGCCATAATTGGCCCAGTTATCGTTCATCATTTGGCGTTGATATTCGCTTAATCGGCCGGTGCGTAACACAAAGCTCCGCACTTTGCGTTTATAGCGTCCGTCTTCAGTAAATTCAGCGGTTTCTACGGTTTTACGTTTTTGATCGGCAAAGGTGTTTTTCTGTTCTGTCATACGGTGTTATTGAAAATAAATTTTCGGCAATTATACGGATTTAAAAGTGCGGTGCAAATTTTGATGATTTTTATGCTAAAATTCTTTTCTTTTTTACCGCACTTTAAACGAGTATGACCGCACAATCTTGTTCCACAGCTCCTTTTGCGCAAGCTGTACTGAATTGGTATCACCGATTTGGGCGCAAGCATTTGCCTTGGCAGCAGGATAAAACGCTCTACGGCGTGTGGTTGTCGGAAGTGATGTTGCAACAAACCCAAGTGGCAACGGTCATCCCTTATTTTGAGCGGTTTATCAAAACGTTCCCCACCATTACCGCACTGGCTAATGCGCCTCTTGATGAAGTGTTGCATTTGTGGACAGGCTTAGGCTATTACGCTCGTGCTAGAAATTTACACAAGGCGGCACAGCACATTCGTGATGAATATCAGGGGGAATTCCCTACCCAATTTGAGCAAGTGTTGGCTTTGTCGGGGATTGGACGAAGTACGGCGGGAGCGGTTTTATCTTCCGTTTTGAATCAGCCCTATGCGATTTTAGATGGCAATGTAAAACGTGTTTTATCTCGCTTTTTTCTTGTTGAGGGCTGGGCTGGTGATAAGAAAGTGGAAGATAAATTGTGGACGTTAAGCGAACAAGTGACACCACAAGATCAGGGGGCGGATTTTAATCAAGCCATGATGGATTTGGGGGCAATGGTTTGTACTCGTTCAAAACCGAAGTGTGATTTGTGTCCAATTAGCCAGAAGTGCGGTGCAAATTTAACAGATTCTTGGCGAGATTATCCCAATAAAAAACCGAAAAAAGCCTTGCCAGAAAAAAACAGTTATTTTTTAATTTTGGCTGACCAAGGCAAGGTATTATTAGAACCTCGAGAACTTTCAGGCCTGTGGGGTGGGTTATATTGCTTTCCACAATTTGCGACGAAAGACGATTTATTAGGTTATTTACACAAGCGGGGGATTACACAATATCAAGAATGGACGGCATTTCGGCATACGTTTAGCCATTTTCATTTAGATATTTATCCAATTTATGCGGAACTTCAGGACAAAAAATGTGACGAAGATCGCACAGATTGGAAAAAAATAGCAGAAAGTCAGGAAGAATATCAATCTTCTCTATCCAGTCGGGGGAAATATTGGTATGATCCGACCAATCCCGATCAAATTGGACTTGCTACGCCAGTCAAAAATTTATTAACCGAATTTCATAAGAGAAAATTATAATGGCTAGAACAGTATTTTGTGCTTATTTAAACCAATCAGCCGAGGGCTTAGATTTCCAGCTTTACCCTGGGGAATTAGGGAAACGTATTTTTGATAACATTAGCAAGCAAGCATGGGGCGAATGGATGAAAAAGCAAACCATGCTCGTCAATGAGAAAAAATTAAATATGATGAACGCCGAGCATCGTCAACTGCTAGAGCAAGAAATGGTGAATTTTTTGTTTGAGGGCAAAGAGGTGCATATTGAAGGCTATGTTCCACAAGCTGAATAAATGAATTATGATGAAGATTTCCTTAAAAAAATTAGCCGTGTTGGCGCTTATTCCCTTTTTGTATGCCTGTTCCTCAAGTAAAGAACGTAGCTATGACGAAACCTTGGCGAAAGATACCCATGGGTTGGATTTATTAACGGGCCAGTTTTCGCAAAATATCGACCAAATTTGGGGCGTGAAAGAGTTATTGGTGGCCAGTCGTAAAGACTATGTGAAATATACGGACAGTTATTATACTCGTAGCCATATTAGCTTTGATGAGGGGCAAATTAATATTGAAACCTTGTCTGATTTAAATCGTTTGCATAACGCCATTGTGCATACGTTGCTGATGGGATCTGATGCGAAAGGAATTGACTTATTTGCCTCGGGCGATACGCCGATCAGTACTCGCCCGTTCTTAGTAGGACAGGTCGTGAATAATTTGGGACAGCCGATTAAAGACCTGAACACGGCGAACAATTTTGCGACTTACTTGATTCAAAATAAACTGCAAAAACGCAAATTAAGCAATGGCCGTGCGGTGCAATTTGTCAGCATTCAAATGATTGCTAACCACGTTAATGTGCGGGCGAGAGCTTATATGTCCTTTATCCGTAAATCTTCACGTCAATATGGTATTGATGAAAGTCTGATTTTGGGGATCATGCAAACGGAATCCAGTTTCAACCCTTATGCGATCAGCTATGCGAATGCGTTAGGCTTAATGCAAGTGGTGCCACATACGGCGGGACGTGATATTTTCAAAATGAAAGGCTTGTCAGGTCAACCGAATAAAAGTTATTTATTCGACCCGGCGAAAAACATTGATGCGGGTACGGCTTATTTGTGGTTGTTGAAGAATGAATATCTTGCGGGTATTCAAAACCCAACTTCCATGCGTTATGCCATGATTTCTGCTTATAACAGTGGCGCAGGTGCCGTGTTGCGAGTGTTTAGCCGTGATAAAGACGAGGCGATTTACCAAATTAACCGTATGCAACCGGAACAGGTATACCGTATTCTCACCACGGCACATCCATCATCACAAGCACGTAATTACTTGCTGAAAGTGGATAAAGCGCAACAAAGTTACCGCCGTGTGAAATAATCTTAGCCCCGTACGAAGTGCGGGGTTTTTTCTAACCATTTTTGCATATTAAACAAGCAAACAGATAAAATTTAGATTTTTTTGTAAAATAACAGTTGACCGAAAGGCCTAAATACGGTTTAATACGCCCCGTGTTGACGCATAAGCGTTACGCCTCGATAGCTCAGTCGGTAGAGCAGGGGATTGAAAATCCCCGTGTCGGTGGTTCGATTCCGCCTCGAGGCACCATCTTTTCCTCCTTAGTTCAGTCGGTAGAACGGTGGACTGTTAATCCATATGTCGCAGGTTCGAGTCCCGCAGGAGGAGCCATATTTAGAAACCCTGATGATTGTAAAAGTCATCAGGGTTTTCGCTTATTTAGCGAAAATTAAAAATCAAGAAGGGTATCCCATGTTAAGCTATCGCCATAGTTTTCACGCCGGCAATCACGCCGATGTTCTCAAACATCTTGTGCAAATGTTGATCATTGAAAATCTGCAACAAAAGGACAAAGGGTTTTATTATTTAGACACCCATGCAGGCGTGGGGAAATACCGTTTATTTAGCGAACAATCGGAAAAAACCGCTGAATATTTAGAGGGCATTGCCAGACTTTGGGAACAACAAGAGTTGCCTGAAGAAGTCCAACGCTATATTAATTTGATTAAAAAACTCAACTACGGTGGCAAAGAGTTACGTTATTATGCGGGTTCTCCGTTTATTGCGGCCTTAATGTTACGTCCACAAGATCGGGCATTATTCACCGAATTACACCCCGCTGATTATCCGTTATTGCGTAATACATTCAAAAATGACGACAATATTGCGACCAAGCGAGATGATGGTTTCCAACAACTGAAAGCGACCTTGCCACCCAAAGAACGTCGTGGTTTAGTCTTAATCGACCCACCTTATGAATTAAAAGAAGATTATGATCTGGTAGTGCAAGCCATTGTAGAAGGCTATAAACGTTTTGCCACCGGTATTTATGCCATTTGGTATCCTGTGGTGTTGCGCCAACAAAGCAAACGCATGATTAAAGGATTGGAGGCCACCGGCATTCGTAAAATTTTACAAATTGAACTCGCCGTGCGTCCCGATAGTGATCAACGTGGCATGACCGCCAGTGGCATGATTGTCATCAATCCACCATGGCAATTAGAAAGCCAAATGAAAAACGTCTTACCGTATTTGGTCAAGACTTTGGTACCTGAGGGAACGGGGAGCTACAAGGTGACTTGGATTACGCCAGAGTAAACATTTTCTTCCGATTTTGCCTTAAAATCGCTATACTATAAGGCATTTAATCGTTTACTTTTAGGCATAACCTTATGCTCCGTTGGCTCTATACGTTGGCAATGTATGTGTTGCAACCGTTTCTGTTACTTTTTATGTGGGGGCGCAGTATCAAATCCCCTAATTACCGCAAGCGTCTTTGGGAACGCTACGGGTTATTTTATGCGCCATCAAGCCAACCACGTCCGCATGGAATTGTGATTCATGCCGCCTCGGTGGGTGAGGTGATTGCCGCCACGCCGTTGGTTCGTCAAATTCAAGCAGAATACCCGCAGTTACCCATTACCATGACCACGGTGACCCCCACCGGATCCGCCCGAGTGAAAGCCGCCTTTGGGGACAGTGTACGCCATTTTTATTTACCCTATGATTTACCTGGTGCGGTAAAACGTTTTATTCAGTTTGTGCAACCCAAAGCCTGCATTGTGATTGAAACGGAAATTTGGCCAACCTTAATTCATCAACTCAAATTACGCCATATTCCCTTTATTGTGGCTAATGCACGCTTATCTGCCCGCTCTGCCAGACGTTATGCTTGGGCAAAGAATCGGATTAAAAATGTGTTAAATGAAATTAGCCTGATTGCGCCGCAAGACAGCATTAGCGGACAGCGTTATACGGAATTAGGCTACCGAGGCCGCTTAGAATTAACGGGCAATATTAAATATGATTTAGTAATTTCCGAAGAATTGTTAAATAATATCCAACAATTACAAACAGACTGGATTGGTCAACGGCCCGTTTGGATTGCGGGCAGCACCCATGAGGGTGAAGAAGAAATCGTGTTGCAAGCGCACCGCACTTTATTACAACAATTCCCAGATTTATTGTTAATTTTAGCGCCTCGTCACCCCGAACGCTTTAATTCCGTGGCTAATCTAATTGAAAAACATGATTTTCGTTATTGTCGTCGCAGCAATCAAGTCGCACCAAGTTCACAAATTCAAATTTTATTAGGCGACACCATGGGCGAATTGATGTTGATGTATGGCGTGTCTGATGTGGCTTTTGTGGGCGGCAGTTTAGTTAAACATGGCGGACATAATCCGCTCGAACCTTTGGCGTTTAAATTGCCTGTGATTAGTGGTGTGCATGTGTTTAATTTTCCTGAAGTGTTTTTGAAATTGGAATATGTGCTAGGTGTACTCAAAGTGAAGTCAGAACCTAAAATATTGGCTCGGGCCGTGAGTAAATTTTTACGTTCCCCAAAATTACGTCAACGTTTTGGTCAGGCGGGTTATGAAGTGTTAGTGGAAAATCGAGGCGCCTTAAAACGGCTGATTGGCTTATTGCGCCCGTATTTAGAACAGCAATCTGACACTGCAACACAACAAACGGAGAAATAAAATGGCTCGAGTGATTTACCCTGGCACCTTTGATCCAATTACTAACGGGCATGTGGATATTATTGAGCGAAGTGCGGTGCTTTTTTCCGAGGTTATTGTGGCCGTGGCTGCCAGCCCCTCTAAAAAACCGTTATTTGAGTTGGAGCAACGTGTTCAATTAGCGCAACAATCCGTCGCCCACGTGCCGAATGTTCGAGTGATTGGGTTTGCCGATTTATTGGCCAATGTGGTGCAACAACAGGCTATTCAAGCCATTATTCGAGGTGTACGCAGTACCACGGATTTTGAATATGAATTGCAATTAGCCCATTTAAATAAAACGCTGGCTAACGGCGTAGAAAGCCTGTTTTTACCGCCAAGTGAGCAATGGGCCTATGTTTCTTCGACTATCGTACGAGAAATTTATTTGCATGGTGGCAATGTGGAGAAATTTGTTCCTGCGCCAGTTCTTTCGGCATTATTAAAAACTGTGAAAAAATAAGCACAAAAGTCATTCAATAAAAGTAAAATTTGTGCCACAATAGCAGTAATTTATTGACATTCAACAACGATTAACGAGTTATGAAAACAACAGCAGAAATTAGACAGTCCTTTTTAGATTTTTTCCACAGCAAAGGCCATCAAGTGGTGGACAGCAGTTCCCTTGTGCCTGAAAACGATCCCACCCTACTTTTTACCAATGCAGGGATGAACCAATTTAAAGATGTTTTTCTTGGTTTAGAAAAACGGGCTTATACTCGAGCTACCACGGCACAACGTTGTGTGCGAGCAGGAGGTAAACACAATGACTTAGAAAACGTCGGTTATACCGCACGCCATCATACATTCTTTGAGATGATGGGAAATTTTAGCTTTGGCGATTATTTTAAACAAGATGCGATTGCTTTCGGTTGGGAATATTTAACCTCACCACAATGGTTAGGTTTACCGAAAGAAAAACTCTACGTTACCGTGTATGAAACCGATGACGAAGCCTATAATATTTGGCATCAACAAATGGGTGTGCCTGAAAATCATATTATTCGTATTGGTGACAACAAAGGCGCACCTTACGCCTCCGATAACTTCTGGGCCATGGGTGACACTGGGCCTTGTGGTCCATGTACGGAAATTTTCTACGATCACGGTGAGCAACATTGGGGTGGTTTACCGGGTAGTCCAGAAGAAGACGGCGATCGCTATATTGAAGTGTGGAATATTGTATTTATGCAGTTCAACCGCTTGGCAGACGGTACAATGGAGAAATTACCGAAACCGTCCGTTGATACCGGTATGGGCCTAGAGCGTATGACCGCCGTGATGCAACATGTAAATTCCAACTATGAAATTGATATTTTCCAAACCTTAATCCGCAAAGTGGCGGACGTGGTGGGCGTGCAAGATTTAAACAATAAATCGTTGCGTGTAATTGCCGACCATATTCGTTCTTGTGCGTATTTAATTGCTGACGGCGTGATTCCATCTAATGAGGGACGAGGTTATGTATTACGCCGTATTATTCGCCGAGCGGTTCGCCACGGACATTTATTAGGGGCAAAACAAACATTCTTCTATAAATTGGTGCCGACGTTAATTGACGTCATGGCAGATGCGGCGAAAATCGTGAAAGAAAAACAAGCCAACGTTGAAAAACTGTTACGTTTGGAAGAAGAACAATTTGCTCGCACCTTAGAGCGTGGGTTAACGTTATTAGATGATGCCTTAGCCAATGTGAAAGACGGCGTATTGTCTGGTGAAGTGGCCTTTAAATTATATGATACTTACGGTTTCCCATTGGATTTAACCGCTGATGTGTGCCGTGAACGTGATATTCAAATTGATGAAGTCGGCTTTGATAAAGAAATGGAGGCGCAACGTTTGCGAGCGCAGTCTGCTAGCCAGTTCGGTATGGATTATAATAATGTGATTCGTGTGGACGGCACCACGCAATTTGAGGGGTATAACAAAGCAGAAAGTCAGGCAAAAGTCACCGCACTTTTCCAAGATGGTAAAGCCGTAGAACGTATTGAGGCGGGCCAAGGTGCCGTCGTCATTTTAGAAAATACCCCATTCTATGCCGAAATGGGCGGACAAATTGGCGACAGTGGCGTGTTAAGCCATGAACATGGCCAATTTGAGGTAAAAGACACCCAAAAATACGGCCAAGTGTTTGGTCATTTAGGTGAATTGCAAGTCGGCAGTTTAAGCGTGGGGGATGTGGTTGAGGCTAGCGTAGATAATGTGCGTCGTCAACATACCCGATTAAATCACAGTGCGACCCATTTATTGCATTCTGCTTTACGTCAAGTGTTAGGCGAACATGTGGCGCAGAAAGGATCGTTAGTCTCTGATGTGGGTTTACGTTTTGACTTTGTGCAACCTGAGGCGATTACCAAAGCGCAGTTGGCTGAAGTCGAACGTATTGTGAACTTCCATATTCGAGCCAATCACCCGGTATTAACCGAAGAAATGGGCATTGAACAAGCGAAAGCCAAAGGAGCTATGGCGCTGTTCGGTGAAAAATATGGCGACGTGGTGCGTGTCGTGACCATGAGTCCATTCTCCATTGAACTTTGTGGTGGATTACATGCGGAACGTACTGGTGATATTGGTTTATTTAAATTGGTTTCTGAGGGTGCCGTGGCCGCCGGTATTCGCCGTGTAGAGGCTGTAACGGGCGAGGGCGCTATTGCTTGGTTGCATCAACAACAAGCCATTTTAGATAGGGTCACCGAGGCGTTAAAATCTGATGTGGCGTCATTGCCAGAGAAAATTAATCTATTGCAAGAAAAAGCCAAGAAAACAGAAAAAGAATTACAACAGTTAAAAGAGAAAGCCGCTATGCAAGCTGGCTCGAATTTGGCACAAAGTGCGGTGAAAATTAATGGAATTTCGGTCATTGTTCAACAGTTGGACGGTGTCGATAGCAAAGCATTGCGAGTGATGGTCGACGATTTGAAAAATCAACTCGGTTCTGCCGTGGTGGCGTTTGCCTCGGCTGTTGAGGGCAAAGTCAATTTAATTGTCGGCGTAACAGCGGACCTCACAAGCAAAGTGAAAGCAGGTGAATTAGTCAATCTTATGGCTCAGCAAGTGGGCGGAAAAGGTGGTGGTCGTCCAGATATGGCCATGGCCGGCGGTTCCCAACCCGAAAATGTGGCTAACGCATTGGATGTGGCATCTGATTGGTTAAAAGGAAATTTGTAAGTGTTATATCGTAATATCTTGTTGTGATTTACAAGATTTGTTATCAATAAGGAAGTTGTTAACACAAACAAATATAATCATATAAAGAGGAGACGTATATGCTAGTTTTAACCAGAAAACTGGGCGAGAGCTTACTCATTGGTGATGATATTGAAATCACAGTGTTAAATGTCCGTGGTAATCAAGTTAAATTAGGTGTGAAAGCACCCAAAGACGTTTCCGTTCATCGGGAAGAAATCTATCAACGTATCAAACAATCTCAAGATGACGAACATTCAGAGATTAGTTAAGGAGAATCTATGAGTAAATTAACGTGTTTTAAAGCCTATGATATTCGTGGCCGTTTAGGGGATGAACTCAATGTCGATATTGCCTATCGCATTGGTCGTGCCTTTGGTCAATTCTTAAAGCCGAAAAATATTGTAGTGGGTGGTGACGTACGTTTAACCAGTAAAGAGTTGAAAAGTGCTGTGACAAATGGCTTATTAGATTCTGGTGTTGATGTGATTGACTTAGGTGAAGTGGGTACTGAAGAAGTTTATTTCGCTACTTCATTCTTAAAAGCGGATGGTGGTATTGAAGTCACTGCTAGCCATAACCCAATGGATTATAACGGCATGAAATTAGTGCGTGAAGGATCTCGTCCAATTAGTGCAGACACAGGACTCGCTGATATTCAACGTTTAGCGGAGGAAAATAATTTCCCTGCGGTAACTCAACGTGGTCAATATAAACAACAATCGGTGATTGGTGATTATGTTGAACGTTTACTTTCTTATGTAAACCTAGATAATATCAAACCATTAAAATTAGTGATTAACTCAGGTAATGGTGCGGCAGGTCATGTAGTGGATGCGATTGAAGCACAATTTAAAGCTCGCCGTGTGCCAGTGGAATTTATTAAGGTGCATAATAATCCAGACGGTACTTTCCCACATGGTATTCCTAACCCAATTTTACACGAAAACCGCCAAGACACCATTGATGCGGTATTAAAACACAAAGCCGATATGGGGATTGCCTTTGATGGCGACTTCGACCGTTGTTTCTTCTTTGATGAAAACGGTGGTTTCATTGAGGGTTATTATGTGGTCGGTCTATTAGGTCAGGCTTTCACCCAAAAACAAAAAGGGGCGAAGATTATCTACGATCCTCGTTTAATCTGGAATACGGAAAAATTAGTATCCGCTAACGGTGGAGAACCTGTCATGTCGAAATCAGGTCATTCTTTCATTAAGGAAAAAATGCGTGAAGTGGATGCGGTTTACGGTGGCGAAATGTCAGCACACCATTATTTCCGTGATTTCTACTATTGTGATAGTGGTATGGTGCCTTGGTTATTAGTGATGGAATTAGTGAGCACAACAGGTAAATCCTTAGGTCAATTAGTGACAGAAAGCATTAATACTTATCCATCACCAGGTGAAATCAACAGCAAATTAACCGATGCCAAAGCATCCATTGCTCGTGTACGTGCTGCCTATGAAAAAGATGCAGTGAGTGTCAATGAAATTGACGGTATTAGCATTGAATATCCAAACTGGCGTTTCAATTTACGGAGCTCAAATACGGAACCTGTGGTGCGTTTGAACCTTGAAACCCGTGGGGATAAAGTGTTGATGCAAGAGAAGACGGATGAGATTTTGGCGTTGTTGCGTCAATAAAAAATCTTGTTAATATTGACCGCACTTTAAAAAAGTGCGGTTATTTTATAATTAATATCGTGTTTCGCCGATGGCGACTTACTTTTTCTTTACTCGCTACGCTCGCACTTCGTGCCGTTGGCAAAGCCAACGTTCAAAATCCTGTGGATTTTGTGCTCGTGCAAAGCAAAAGTAAGCAAAAAGAAACACGCCCCGATTTTGCCTTGTTTCCCGAAAATCATTCAATTTGCTTAACGGAAAAATTGTAAACTCGCTACGCTCAAACAGTACAATTTTTCCTACAAATTAAATGATTTTCAGGCGGCAAAGACGGGGACTACATTTAGAAAAGGACAAAAAATGAAAGTCATTATTCCTGTGGCTGGCTTAGGTACACGAATGTTACCTGCCACCAAAGCCATTCCAAAAGAAATGCTTACTTTAGTCGATAAACCATTAATTCAATATGTCGTCAACGAATGTGTCAATGCAGGTGTAAAAGAAATCGTGTTAGTCACCCATTCCTCCAAAAATGCCATTGAAAACCACTTCGACACCTCTTTTGAATTGGAAACCATGTTAGAAAAACGGGTGAAACGTCAGCTATTGGAAGAAGTGCGCTCCATTTGTCCGAAAGATGTGACCATTATGCACGTCCGTCAAGGTAACGCCAAAGGCTTGGGACACGCTGTTTTATGTGGTCGTCCTGTGGTGGGCAATGAGCCTTTTGCTGTGGTGTTACCTGATGTGCTATTAGCGGATTTTACAGCGAATCAAAAAACTGAAAATCTTGCTGCCATGATCAAACGCTTTAAAGAAACGGGCAATAGTCAAATTATGGTTGCCCCAGTGGATCCAAAAGATGTGAGTAGTTACGGTATTGCAGACTGTAACGGTGTGGAATTTGCGGGTGGTGAAAGTGCCAAAATTGCGCGTATGGTAGAAAAACCAAGTGTAGAAAAAGCACCGTCTAATCTTGCCGTAGTTGGTCGCTATGTGTTTTCTGCTGAAATTTGGCATTTACTCGAAAAAACCCCCGTTGGCGTGGGTGATGAAATTCAATTAACGGATGCCATTGATATGCTTATCGAAAAAGAAACCGTGGAGGCTTTCCACATGACGGGAGAATCTTTCGACTGCGGTGATAAAATTGGTTATATGCAAGCCTTTGTAGAATATGGTTTACAACATGAAAAATTAGGCAAACCGTTCAAAGACTATTTGAAAAAATTAGCGAAAACCTTGTAATTTGCCTAAAATTCCCTCTCCCTTTGGGAGAGGGCTAGGGTGAGGGTAACCATTTCCGCATTTCATTCACCACATCTTTCACTTCAATTTCCGCCATCAAATTTTTACCCGATAATTTGGTTGCCCATGGTAATTCACTAGTTGGCTTATGAAATTCTTTTAACGCATTTTGCTCATAGACCGAAATCACATTATCTAAATTATGATAAGGACCTGTTCGCCAAGGATTATGATAAGCATACAGACCGATAACAGGTGTTCCCACCATGGTGGCAATATGAGCAGGACCACTATCGGGTGCGATCACTAAATCTGCTTGTTGGATTAAAGCGGTCAATTCAGCTAAACTCGTTTTTCCGCACGCATTGGTTATCTGATTATCACAAAGTGCGGTGATTTTTTGGCAAATTTCCATTTCTCGTGAAGCAGGAGAACCACATAAAATCACGTTAATACCTTGTTGAGTGGCAACATTGGCGAGCTCCGCATAGCGTTCAATCAACCAATCTTTTTCCGTTTTGCTGGAGCAAGGGGAAATAATCAGATTGCGTTGGTTTGGTTGAATAAAGGTTTTTGCCTTTTGTTGTGCTGGCAAAGAAAGGTTTAATTGCCAATGAGGGGTAAATTTTGCTACGCCAATTTTTTCGGCAAATGCCATAAAACCGTCTAACACATGAGGATTTTCAGGATCATTAACACATTGATTAACAAAAAAATGTTGCCCTTCTCTGGTACGCTTTTTCCCAAAACCGATTTTATATTTGGCTTTAATACCTAAAGATAAAATAGATGCACGGAAAGCGGTTTGCATATTTAATAACGCATCAAATGATTGATTTCTTAGCTGTTTCCATAAAGCAAAAACGCCTCGCCAACCTGTTTTCTTATCAAAAATCACCAAGTTAATTTGTGGGTTTTCAGGCATCACCTGTGATAATAACGCATACTCCACCTTTCCTACAATCCAAGTGATTTGACAAGCAGGATAAAAACGAGCAATTTCTTGTACCACGGCTAAAGCATGCGTAATATCACCAATAGCGGAAAGGCGAAGAACGCATAGGGATTTTGGCGGATTTTGGGGATTAAACAAAGGCATAAATTATCCTCATTCCTCCCCCTCTCCCTCTGGGAGAGGGTTGGGGTGAGGGTAAAATGATGTTTATTAAATAAACCCTCACCCTAGCCCTCTCCCAGAGGGAGAGGGAATAGTGTTGAGGGGAATTGGAAATAATACTATTTTAAAGTAGAATGATGCGAACGCCAACAAGGAATATAAAATGATTGAACGACAAGATCAAAATTGCTTTTTTTTATTAGCGAATGACAGTTATGCTGAGCTCAATTATCGTCAATTTTTTAGTCCAGATTACTGGTTAAAAAAAGAGCGAGTTTCAGGCACCGCCAAAGGACGTGGCACCACTTATTTTTTACAAACCGCTGATCTGTTCGGTGTTAATACCAGCTTACGTCATTACTATCGTGGCGGATTATGGGGCAAAATTATTCGAGATCGCTACCGTTTTATCGCACTTTCACAAACACGCAGTTTTGCCGAATTACGTTTGTTGCAAAAATTATACGTGGCTGGTTTACCTGTGCCGAAGCCGATTATGGCGGTCGTTGAAAAAGGCAAGTTAGGTATTTGTTATCGTGCTGATATTTTGATGGAAAAGATCGAAAATGCTCAAGATTTAACCGCACTTTTACAGCATCAAACCTTGCCCTCAGAAATTTGGCAACAGATTGGCGGCTTAATTCGCCAGTTGCACGATTTACAAATTTGCCATACGGATTTAAACGCCCATAATATTTTGCTCCAACAGACAGAAACAGGGCAAAAATGTTGGTTGTTAGATTTTGATAAGTGCGGTGAAAAATCAGGGGATTTTTGGAAACAAGGCAATCTTGAACGATTACAGCGTTCTTTTCATAAGGAAATTGAACGGATGAAAATTCAATTTAGCACGCAAAATTGGCAAGATTTATTAAGCGGTTATCATATGATGGGATAATCTTTCGTCACTTTCGGCTCCCGTGAGCCTATTCCTCATTTAGGTATAGGCTCAAGAATTATTTACAAAAATAAATACCAACTCTTTTATCTACTATTCCTGATGTCCCCCACTCGGTTTACGCCGTTTCCCAATATTCTTCGTATCTTTATGACGCACTTTGACTTTTTTCTTCTGCTCGTCTTTTTTCTTCTCTTCTCGTTTCGCTTTGATACGAGCTTTGGCTTTTTTACTCACGGTTTTTACTTCACCGTCTTTCGGGGCTTTAGTGCGAGGTTCTAATCCCTCAATAATTCTTGGTTTAAGCAATTCTTCGGTATAACGTTTAATCTTACCGAGTAAGCCGTAGTCATGCGCCTCTACAAAAGACACAGCGGTGCCTTTTTTACCCGCTCTTGCTGTACGGCCGATACGGTGTAAATAGGTGTCTGCACTATAAGGCAGATCGAAATTCATAATATGGCTGACATCCTCAATATCAATGCCTCGTGCAGCGACATCCGTTGCCACTAACACAGTCACCACGCCATTTTTGAGTTTATCAATGGCATTATTCCGTTGGGTTTGCGCCATTTCACCCTCTAAATAGGTGCTACGAATATTGCGTTTGCGCAAGGTTTCCGACAGCTCACGCACATCTTCACGACGACGTACAAACACAATGCCACGAGTCACTTGTTCATTTTCAATAAAGCGCACCAGTAACTTGGTTTTATGTTCCACGTTATCCGCATGATAATACCATTGGTTAATTTTCTTGCGTTCACGGCGACTTGGCTCCGCGTCTACTTGTAGCGGATCTTGCAATAAACGCTCGGCAAAATCGGTTAATAATTCGCCCTCTAAAGTCGCAGAAAATAACATAGTTTGTTCACGCCAACGGGTTTCCGCCGCAATTTTTTCCGCATCTTGTCCAAAGCCCATTTGTAACATGCGATCGGCCTCATCAAAGATCAGAATTTCGACCGAACGACAGTCAAAATTTTCTTCTTTGATATATTGCAATAACCGACCAGGAGTGGCAACCACTAAATCTTGGTTCTTATTAAACACTTCACCGTGATTTTGATAGGCCACGCCGCCGGTAATAGTGGCAATGTTTAAATGGGTAAACTGCGCCAATTCTTCCGCTTGTTCGGCCACTTGCATGGCTAATTCACGGGTGGGAGTAAGTACTAAAATCCGTGGCGGCCCAGGTTGGCGGCGTGGGTTGTCTAATAAATGCTGAATGGCGGGCAATAAAAAGGCCGCCGTTTTGCCGGTGCCCGTTGGCGCGGAGCCTAATACATCTCGCAGTTCCATGGCCGCCGGAATGGTTTCTTGCTGAATCGCCGTTGGGCGAGTATAGCCTTTTTTCGCTAAGGCTTTCAGCAATAGCGGGGAAAGGTCAAGTTCTTCAAAAGTCAGTTGTGACATCATTTTCTCTAGTTTATTGTCAAAATTATGCTAAATTATACCGCACTTTCAGGCAATCGGGGGATTTATGTCGGGGTTTCGTTTTAAACAATTTCAGATTCAGCATGATCGCTGTGCCATGAAAGTGGGTACGGACGGTATTTTACTCGGTGCTTGGGCCGACATTCAACAGGCGACGCATATTTGTGACCTTGGTACGGGATCGGGATTGGTGGCGTTAATGCTCGCACAACGTACACATCCACACGTGCAAATTGTCGGGGTGGAAATCGATCCTGATGCGGCTCAACAGGCCCAAGATAATGTTAATCAATCGCCATGGAAAAATCGGGTACAAATTCTTCAGCAAGATATCAGGGAATTTGCGCTAAACTGCGGTGAAAAAAGGCCTAAATTTGATTTAATCGTGGCTAATCCACCTTATTTTGCGCAAGGCGTGGATTGCCGAGATGCCGCACGCAATACCGCCCGTTATACCCAGCAACAAACCCATATAGATTGGCTCCATGTGGCTGAACAATGCCTCACCGAGCAAGGCAAAATTCAATTTATTTTACCGTTTGAACAAGCAGAAACGCTGATTAAAAACACCGCACTTTTTTGCAATCGGCGTTGTGAAATCATCACCAAACAAGGCAAGTCGCCACATAGAATGTTAGTTTCCTTTGAAAAGAGAAAAACCGCACCTCAAATCGAGCAATTAATGATTTATGATGAAAATCATCAATATACGGCCGAATTTGTGGCATTAACTGCGGCGTTTTATTTAAATCTCTAAAAGCCACCGTTGGGTGTACTTTTAGAGATTAGGTGGCTAAACTACTCAATACGCTCGCCGTGTAACACCAAGTCTAATCCTTTACGTTCATCATCATAGTCGACACGTAAGCCAAGGGTTTTATCAATGATCTTGAGAATAATGAAACTGCCCATGGCGCTGTAAGCGATGGTAATAATGACACTTTCAATTTGTAACCACAACGTGGTGTCGGTGCCTGAAATATCCGTCGACACAAAAACGCCTGTTAAAATCGCCCCGACAATGCCACCCAGACCGTGAATGCCAAAGGCATCGAGCGTATCGTCATAGCCAAGCCAATATTTTAATTTGGTGGCGCCCACAAAACAGATCGCACTGGTGATCACGCCAATAAATAAGGCACTTTGTACGCTGACAAACCCTGCTGCAGGGGTAATCCCCACCAAACCCGCAATGGCACCAGAGGCCAAACCTAAAGCAGAGGGTTTATGTTTTAAGCAAACTTCAATGAGAATCCAAGTTAAGGCCGCCGCCACCGCCGCCACTTGGGTGGTGGCTAACGCCATGCCGGCACGAGCATCTGCGGCTAATGCCGAACCGGCATTAAATCCAAACCAGCCGACCCATAACATCGCCATCCCAATTAAGGTTAACACTAAGTTGTGTGGCGCCATCACTTCACGTCCGTAGCCAACACGTTTGCCGATCATGATGGAAGCCACTAAACCCGCCACGCCCGCATTAATATGGATCACGGTGCCGCCCGCATAATCTAGCACCCCATCAGAGGCCAGCCAGCCATCAAGCCCCCACACCCAATGGGCGGTTGGAATATAAATACACAATGACCAACATCCCACGAATAAAAGTAACGCAGAAAATTTCATGCGTTCCGCAAAGGCGCCCGTGATAATGGCACCCGCAATAATTGCAAAGGCCATTTGGAAAAGCATAAACACGGATTCAGGAATGGTACTCGCCCCGGGGTAAATAGTCCCCAAGCCTTTTTCTGATAATAAATCTAAACCTTGTAAGAAAAAGCGATCCGTTCCCCCGAGCAAACCATTTCCCTCGGTAAAGGCAAGGCTATAACCAAAGCATATCCAAATCACGCCGATTAAACAGGCGACAGTTAAACTTTGCATCATGGTGGCCAATACGTTTTTCTTACGCACCATGCCGGCATAAAACAAAGCCAATCCCGGCAAGGTCATAAATAATACCAAAATCGCTGACACCATCACCCAAGTGGTATCGCCAGAGTTAAGTTCAGACAGGGGTTTTAACCATTCTGCTGTACTTGCCGTGGCGAGCATAGGAAAACTCGCCAATCCCATTGTTAATAACCATTTACACATATTTTGATCTCCGAAAAATAAGAAAAATTACACCGCACTTTCATCCACTTCGCCAGTACGAATGCGGATCACACGCTCGACGGGTTTAATAAAAATTTTGCCATCACCGATTTTGCCCGATTGTGCCGCACTGCAAATAGCCTCCACCACTTGCTCGACAAGCTCGTCGGTAATCACAATATCCAGTTGAATTTTAGGGATAAAATCAATCATGTATTCTGCCCCCCGATAAAGTTCGGTATGCCCTTTTTGACGCCCCACTCCTTTTACTTCGAGTACGGTCATGCCATGGATCCCCATGTCATTGAGCGCAT
Source organism: Lonepinella sp. BR2271 (assembly GCF_051851515.1). NCBI lineage: Bacteria > Pseudomonadati > Pseudomonadota > Gammaproteobacteria > Pasteurellales > Pasteurellaceae > Lonepinella > Lonepinella sp. BR2271. The sequence continues at coordinate 218,391 of NZ_JBPDVF010000002.1, forward strand.
CTCGCACATCGTCTAAACGAAAAGGTTGAATAATGGCTGTGATTTGTTTCATTTTGCTTTCTCCTGTGTTGTTAAAAAATGTTGACGTAAAATTTAGGTAAAACAGGGCCACCTCTAGCCAGATTGTCAACATGACAAACTGCCACTAAAGTGAGAAAGAAAACAGATAATTATCGGAAAAGAGAGATCTTTAGAGATAAATCTGTTCCCTTGCGGCGTCCACCGCTAAGGAACAGACCTTAGCGGAAAGATTAACCTAAATTAAAATTATCGCTATTCATTGAATTAAATGCCTAATTAAAGAATATTTTTAAATTCAGCCAAGACATCTTTTGGCCATACGCTTGATTGTACTTCGCCAATGTGATGTTTTTGCAACAACAACATAGCTAAACGAGATTGCCCAATCCCACCACCAATAGACAATGGCATACGTCCGTTAATTAAATCTTGGTGCCAATCAAATTTTAAACGATCTTCATCATGCGTAATGGCTAACTGCTTACGCAATGCGGTTTCATCCACTCGAATACCCATGGAAGAAAGCTCAAAAGCACGTTCCAATACAGGGTTCCAAACGAGAATATCACCGTTTAAACCTTTGTATTCACCCTCAGAAACCGTTGTCCAGTCATCATAGTCTGGCGCACGACCGTCATGTGGTTTACCGTCAGATAACACGCCACCGATACCGATTAAGAACACCGCACCATATTTTTTACAAATTTCGTTTTCACGTTCTTTGTCTGTCATGCCTGGATAGGCTTGCACCAAATCTTCTGAATGTACAAAGGTGATTTCTTTCGGTAAGAACGATTTCAAGCCGTATTTTTCATCCACCGCTTGCTCGGTTTCTAAAATTGCGGAATAAATTGAACGTACGGTTTCTTTTAAGTAAGCTAAGTTACGTTGACCGGCCGGAATCACTTTTTCCCAGTCCCATTGGTCCACATAAATTGAGTGCGTTTGGTCTAAGCTGTCCTCATCTGGACGTAAGGCTTTCATGTGAACAAATAAGCCCTCGCCCTCGGCGAAACCAAAACGGGCTAACGTATGACGTTTCCATTTTGCTAATGAATGTACCACTTCAAATCTGGCATCTTCAATCATTTTTACATTCACTTGAACCGCTTTTTCTTTACCTGATAAATTATCTTGAATCCCATTACCCACTTGACTTAAGATGGGACCTTGAACTTCAACCAGTCCCAAATGTTGCGCTAATTTTTCAGTAAACGTGTTTTTGGCAAAGCTAATTTCTTGTTGTTGTAAAATAAATGATTTTTTCATGGTTAAATACCTTTGTTCTTGTCAATTAAAATAGGTGTTTCGCTTGTTGCGTAACGCTTGTTGCATATTATTTAACATTACAAGCATATTTTTCAATACTTTTTATAAAAGTTTCGATATAATACAGAAAATATTCAAAATACACATAATAATTTTAGATAAATTCTAATAACGAGGTAGCTATGCAAACTATTGACAACTTAGATCAGCAAATTTTACGTGTTTTAACCAAAGATGCTCGCACACCTTATGCTGAAATGGCCAAAAAATTTGGCGTTAGTCCAGGGACAATTCATGTGCGAGTCGAAAAAATGCGTCAATCCGGCATTATTGAGGGTACCAAAGTGCGAATTAACGAACGCAAATTGGGCTATGATGTATGCTGTTTTATTGGGATTATCCTCAAATCCGCCAAAGATTACGACAAAGTGATCCACCGCCTTGAAAGTTTTGACGAAGTGGTCGAGGCCTATTACACCACGGGCAACTATTCGATTTTTATCAAAGTCATGACCCACACCATTGAAGAACTACATCATGTGTTGGCCACCAAAATTCAGTTGATTGATGAAATTCAGTCCACAGAAACCCTGATTTCTATGCAAAATCCGATTTTGCGGGATATTCGGCCTTAGCAAAACCAAAAGTGCGTGGGGGAAAATGATCTACCCCAAAAAAGTTTGACACTTACATCAAGGACTGACGACGATATTGTATCGGACTCAGTTCTTTTAATTTCATCAACAGTCTTAAAGGATTTCCCATAAAAACGTTCCGTTTTCTTGTAGAATATACTGATATGTCTCACCCTAATGGTTAGGTAGTTAAGGGGGAAGGAAATAGTAAAACAACTGCCATTTATCTAACACAAAAGCAATCAATCATGCAGAGGAGATTACAAGAAATCAGTGACCTGATGCTAAGATACATGGTGTTGATGGTAAAATCCGATGGGGAATAGCTATAGCAATGACCCTTGTCCACCAAAATAAAATTCTTTAATCTACTAGTGATTAGAGACGGTAAACTTGTATTATCATCAGTCAGCCATTTCAAGTGGTTGTGTATTAAAATGGTTTGTTGTAGTTTGGTATATCCGTCTATTCATACGGAAAAAAGTGTGCTAATAAAGCCCCAAAAGCACAAACAATATACCAAAACAAAATCAGACTTCATATCTACTTCATATCTGGGGCTATTTGGCGTGCTAATATGATGGAGCATGATTTACAGTCAGGCAGCCTGAAACCTATGGAATACAAATCTACAAGCTCAAAATTGAGCCGTTTGACGAAATCCAGCGCGTCCAAGCATTGTGTTTGAAATAAATGACTAGGCTAGTGCTAACGAAGGGTGTATTATGGTACGGGCAAATTCGCCATATCTTTATTTTTTGAGGTGTGTAGTTATTATGTCTTTTCCAGAACCGCCAGAACCATTCTTAGAAGTTAGAGTTCACGATTTTACTAATAATCCATTAGTACCAGTTTGTGCATTATGCGTTGGTTATGAAGGCGGAGAATGGCGGGCATCTAGCTTTGCAAGTCATGTCATGGAGTGGCTGCCAGAATTCTGTTTGCCTATTGATAAATTAAATAATTTTTCCTCAAGCAATGGTTTAAGATTAATAAGAGAGGCTGCTCGCTTGGTTTACCAAACAGATAAATACCAAACAAGAGGAGAGTTTGGAGAGTTATTTCTCCATATGGTACTACGACAAATCTATAAATCCATCCCTGTAATTAGCAAAATTTACTTTAAAGATTCTGCTAATAACACAGTCAAAGGTTACGATGCTGTTCATGCAATTGAAATTAATGAGAAATTAGAGCTCTGGCTTGGTGAAGTGAAGTTTTATAAGGATAAAAATAAAGCTATAAAAGATGTAATTGATGAAATTAAAGACCATATAAAAATCGACTATATGAAAAATGAAAAAATGTTCATTTTAAATAAGATGGATAAAAGTATTCCGTATTATGACAAATTATCTAAACTTCTTAATACGAATACATCTCTGGATAAACTTTTTGATTGTGTTTGTATACCAATATTAATTACATATGAAAGTAGTGTTTTAACAAAATACGATAAAAGTACAGATGATTTCAAAAAAGATTGTGTAAATGAAGTTATGGATATTAGGAAAGATTTAGAGAGTAAGTTAAGAGATTTAAATTTACCCGTCAAAATCTATCTTTTTCTAATACCATTGCAAAATAAATCTATATTATTATCGCGGTTAAATGATGAATTAAAGAGGTTGCAATAATGCTTTCATATCAAGAATTAGAGAGTAAATTAAAATCTAAGGATGAAATAGGAGCTGATAATGCTTTTGTGATATTGCAATCCGTCTGCAATCTAGTTAATCAAAGTCCAGAGGATATTCGTAATCAGTATTTGGTTTTGAGGGTATTGGATAGAAAAGAAGAATTTGAACCATTTTTAGAAATTATAAATGGCTTGGTTAGTCATTTTGGTCTATATCCTTATTTGGACACAGATGTTATTACTATCAAGGATGCTATAGCTAGAGAAATGCATAGGCCAGCACTAATTAGTAATAGCTTTGATATGGAGAAAGACAATGAGAAAGAATCTGATAATATAGAAAATGAAGGGATTGTGTTTCATCGAGTGCAAGCGGAGATATTTCAATATCTCATTAATAGGGAAAATGTTATATTAAGTGCTCCGACAAGTTTTGGGAAAAGTGCTTTGATTGATTCTCTTGTGCAAACCAATATTTTTAATAACATTATTCTCATTGTCCCAACAATTGCTTTAATTGATGAAACAAGAAGACGCCTATCTAGATTTAAGAATGATTATAAAATAATCACTCATGCGTCTCAGACTCATACAGATAGAAACATTTTTATTTTGACTCAGGAAAGAGCAATAGATTTCCCTGAGCTTCCTCAGATGGATATTCTTATCTTGGATGAATTTTATAAGCTAGATCCGCGAGAAGATACAGATAGAGCAATGACATTAAATCATGCTTTTTATAAATTGAAAAAACAATCTAAGCAGTTTTATCTATTGGGTCCAAATATTCAAAATATACCAGAAGGGCTGCCAGAAGAATTCAAATGTCGATTTATTAGAACTGACTATGCCACAGTAGTTACCGAATTAATTCGTGTAACTCCAGAGAAAAATGATAAAAAACATAGATATGATAAGTTATTAAGTTTATGTAAGAGCGTTAATGAGCCTACTCTTATATTTTGTTCATCACCCCAAAAAGCAAGGGAGATCACTCAACTACTTGTGGATAATTGTATAAAAAAGGGGATGGGTTTACTAGAAGCGGCTCACTGGGTTGGGGAAAATTATCATCCTGAATGGATATTTGTTAAAGGCCTTAATGCTGGGATAGGGATGCATCATGGAAGAATTCCTAGAGCGTTGGCACATTTATGTGTAAAAGGATTCAATGAAGGTAAGTTGCCATTTTTAGTGTGCACATCCACTTTGATCGAAGGAGTCAATACCAAGGCTAAAAATATTATTATATTTGATAACATGATAGCCAAAAGGAAATATGATTTCTTTACATTTAATAATATCAGGGGGCGATCAGGGAGAATGTTTCAATATTTTATTGGTAATGTTTATATTTTTAACGATCCCCCTGAAGAAGAACTTCCTCTAGTTGAGATTCCTATCTTTTCTCAAGAAGATAACTCTTCGGAAAGTTTACTCATCCAGATAGAAAAAGAAGATATTAAAGATAATGCTTGGAATAGAATTAAGAAATATTATCAGCAAGATATTTTGAGCGTTGATGTGATACGTAGTAACTCAGGCGTAAATCCAGATAATCAATTAGAATTAGCTAAATACTTAATTCAAAACAATGAGAAAAATTTATCGCTTGCTTGGAGCAGTTGGCCTAATTATAAGCAATTAGAGTTGTTGTGTGAATTAATATGGGACTATTTAGTTAATGCTTCAGAAAGATTTGCAGAAATAAGGTCAGGGAAACAGTTAGCATTTAAAATAAATCAGATTAAAAATAACACCATTAAAGATATTATAAAAAATAAAATTGATGAAGGTGCCAAGGCAGATGATGCTATAGAATCAGAGTTGAATTTTACACGGCAGTGGATGCAGTTTCATTTTCCCAGATTTGCTATGGCGGTTTGCCGTATACAAAATGAAATTGCTGATAGATTTAATGCAAAAAAAGCAGATTATAGTTTTTTCTGTGGGCAGGTTGAAAATATGTTTTCTGATCCTGCTTTAATAGCATTGGATGAATATGGCTTACCTTTCCCCTTGGCGAAAAAAATAGAAAATCAGTTAAATGCAAATGGATCATTGGATCAAGCAATTAGTAATCTGTCTAAAATAAAAATAAATGAATTAGAGCTTACGCCATTTGAGGAGGAAGTTATAAAGGATGTGAGAGAAACGATTTGAAGTACTGTTTTAATTCATTCTATGTTAGTTTTATATAGGTCTCAAATTTGGATGTTTGGGTATCTACCCCACATTTTGTGTAAACACCAATTTCACTTAAAGGTGATCATTTAAGCGATCACCAAATTCTAGCACAAAATGGTTCAATGCTGCTCGCCAATTTCGGATTGGCATTGACCATTTTTTAGATGTATCTCTAATCGCAAGCCAGACTATTTTAATCACGGATTCGTCAGTCGGAAAAACATTTCGTTTTTTAATCACTCGCCGAATCACGCTATTTAACGATTCTATCGCATTGGTCGTGTAAATTGCCTTGCGAATATCGTCAGGATAGCTGAAAATCGTGGCTAAATTCGCCCAACGAGTCTGCCAGCTTTTGGCGATTAAGGGGTATTTTGCTTGCCATTTTTGCTCAAAATTAGCCAGTGCCTGTAGGGCTACCTGTTCCGTAGGTGCTTGATAAATCAGCTTTAAATCCCCTGTCACGGCTTTGTAATCTTTCCAAGTGACATATTTCAAACTATTACGAACCATATGCACGATACACAGCTGAATTTTCGTTTCAGGAAAAACAGTATTAATCGCATCAGGAAAGCCTTTTAAACCATCAATACAAGCAATCAGAATATCCTGTACGCCACGATTTTTAAGCTCGGTTAGTACGTTTAACCAAAATTTTGACCCTTCATTTTCGGCAATCCAAAGCCCCAAAAGCTCTTTACGCCCTTCCAAATTCACGCCAAGAGCGATAAACACGGCTTTATTGATAATGCGTCCGTCTTGGCGAACTTTCACCACGATACAATCCAAATAAACAATGGCATACACCGCATTAAGGGGTTCATTTTGCCACTCAATAATGCGTTCTTTGACTGAATCAGTCACCCGAGAAATTAGGCTAGGTGAAACATCGGCATCATAAAATTCCTTAAACGAATCAACAATCTCTTGATTACTTAACCCTTTGGCATATAAGGCAATAATTTGCTCATCCATACCCGTGATGCGAGTCTGATTCTTCTTAATAATCTGGGGTTCAAAGGTGCTTTCACGATCTCGTGGAATGTTGAGTTCAATATCCCCCTCATCGGTGAGCAAGGTTTTTTGACTATAACCATTTCGGCTATTTTTAGCCTTTCTTGGCTGATTTTTCTTATAACCGAGATGTGAGGTCAACTCAGTATTGAGAGCAGCTTCCACGGTGATTTTTTTCAGCATTCGAGAAAGCTGATTGAGATCTTCTGGCGTTTTGAGGTTTTTAGCTAATTCATTAGCCAATGCTTTAATTTGTTATTCGTTCATCATAAAAATACCTGTTTTTGGTTATTATCTCAGAAACAGGTATTTACACAAATTTTTGTATAGGCTCTACCTGTGTGAATGACTCGCAAGAACAGGTATCTCCATCAATTTTGTTATAGGATTAGTTTTCCTATTTAGATATTACTTAAATTGTTCTTCATATTCTTCAAGCTGTTTTCTCAACATCATAAAACTAGCCCCAACTCGCTCAGCTGAACAGCCGGAGGGAAAACACCAGAGAGATGTTCGAAATACCACGTTATCATCATATAGTACAGCATTACGATATATTTTAGCGGCATTAAACCGAGTAATTTTTGAAACAGTAGACTTATAGTCCGTAAGTAACTGCCAATAAAATTCATTTCCATCGTGACTACCAACCGCTCCGAAGTGCCCATTATAGCGAAAATATAAAACTGTATCTTCTACACCTTCTATGGATATATTAATATCTGCATTTCCGCTCGCTATCACCATCAGCAATCTTTTTATCTCAGGAATAGTCCAGTTTTCATCTACCTCAACCATCTTAGAAGAAGCAAAGCCACTCATCCCAATTAGCAATAAAATAAATAAGAAAGATTTACAAAAAAATTTCGTTACCATAGATACCGCCTTAGTCATCTAAAATACCACCGCCAGCCATTTCCGTCTGTTGATTAAGAAAATGAAGCGGATTAACCGATAATTTATCTCGAGTTTGAGCTAAAATATCTATCTCATATTGTTTACGTTCGGCTGGATTTGAGAGATCATATTGATATTTCGCCCCATTCGCAGCTTGATAAAATGATCGACCATTTTCGAATTTCTTAAATAACATATTCCGTTACCTCATTATTTTAATTTTCTTGCAAGTATTGTTTATATAGATTTTGCTGACAAGCAAAATCTATAAGGAGTATACTCCTTTGAAAATCGATTATTTTTCGACCAACAAAAATAACAAAACCCCAGCTACTTTCATAACTGGGGTTCTCTTGATAATAAAAAACCTGATGGTGACCTACTCTCACATTGGGAAACCCAACACTACCATCGGCATTACAGCATTTCACTTCTGAGTTCGGCATGGAGTCAGGTGGGGCTACTGCATTATGACCATCAGAATATTCTTTGATGATTTTTCTGTTCTTTTTTGTTTTACTTTTTCTAAAAAGTGCGGTGTCTTTTTCCTCACTTTTTTCTTCTTAATTTGAAACAAGCTGTCTGAAGTCTTCGGTTTCTTTGTCTTCTCAAGGTTTCGCAAAACACTTGAGGTTGTATAGTTAAGCCTCTCGGGCAATTAGTATGTGTTAGCTCAACGGCTCGCACCGCTTACACACCACACCTATCTACGTCTTCGTCTTAAACAACCCTTACAATCTCTAAGATTGGGAGAACTCATCTCAAGGCAAGTTTCGTGCTTAGATGCTTTCAGCACTTATCTCTCCCGCATGTAGCTACCCAGCAATGCGTCTGGCGACACAACTGGAAC